>RFMX01000394.1 GCA_009927495.1 Betaproteobacteria bacterium | reverse complement strand
CGGCCATGAACTCGTGGCCTATACCGCTGGCAAGATGCGGATGCACCACATTCGCATTTTAGCGGGCGACAAGGTCACATTGGAGCTCTCTCCTTATGACATGACCAAGGGTCGCATTACATTCCGTCACATCGAAGGCAAAGGACCCAGCGGTCCCAGAAAACGTCGATTTTGACTTCCAGCCCAACCGATATAAGCGGTTTGGGCTATTTTGTGAAGCGAGAAACTGTCGCTGTCGCAGGTGGCGCAGATTTAAATATTCGCTCACTGCTAGACAAACAACAATGGCATGATCCTTTGGGTGAGGCCTTGGCTTTGGGTGTGTCTTCCGCCACCTGGCCTTTGTTTGGTTTGGTGTGGCCCTCGGCGCAAAAAATGGCCGATCTGATGCAAACATGGCCTTTGCACAATTTACGAATACTTGAAATGGGTTGCGGCTTGGCCTTGGCCAGTTTGGTGATTCACAGGCGTTTGGGCAATGTCACCGCCTCCGACTGTCACCCCTACACACAGCGATTTTTGAGCGCCAATTTACGTTTGAACGCTTTGCCCGTGATGGCCTACCAAAGCGGTCATTGGGCACGTGAGAACCCCCAGTTGGGTGAATTCGATCTCATCATTGGCAGTGATGTGCTCTACGAGAGAGACCACCCTGCACAACTCGCTGACTTCATTCAGCGACACGCTGCAAGTCATGCCCAAGTGCTGATCATTGACCCCAACAGAGGTCAACGCAGTGCATTCAACAAGCGCATGGCGGTTCACGGTTTTGGTTTGAGTCGAAGCGATATCGTGTTGCCCTTGCATGACTTAACACCCTACAGAGGCAGTCTGCTCAATTACCAACGCGACTGATAGCTCTTCAATCACTGACAAGATTGATACAGATCAATCTGTTGAATTGGAAGACACCTATGCTGATCCATACAACAACCATGAATAAAGTTTGCGTATGAATGTCATCAGGTGGCCACGCGGCACCGCCATCTGTGTGGTCATCATGCTGATGCAATGTGTTCCATCTGCATGGGCGGTAGAAAAACTGACCTTGTGGCCGACCATCTTTTTTTTTGCGAGGCCAAGACCTGTGTCAATTCCAAGATCTTGGACTCGATGGGGCCAAGCAAATTGCGGGGTTTCCCTTGACCGGTACCGCTTGGCCAAAGACAAAGTCTGTTTTCAAAATACTGAACACGGCACAAACCGCACGACCCTTTGGGGTATTGAACACCATATGGCATTGAGGCCTGCCCTCAGGCCCTTTGCTCCATTCGGCTTTGACGAAGCTGACCTTGTCGACGGGGACACCGAACGCCTTGGCGACACCTGCCAAGTCGTTGCGGCTGTAGCCGCGAATCAGCTTGCAATTGGCTTGGGTGACATACAGGAGCTGGGGTTGCTGCTTGGTCGCCCAAGCAAGCTGGGGAGTCGCCAGCAAGTCCCACATAGCAAGAAACATCAACAAAAAACCTGAACGCATGCGTTACATTGTGACGCATGGATGATAAATATTTCATGCAACAGGCTTTGGCGCAAGCCAAACTGGCGCAAGACTTAGGTGAAGTGCCTGTGGGTGCAGTGGTCGTCCACCAAGGCAAGGTGGTTGCAGCGGCCCACAACGCACCCATCGCACACCACGACCCCACCGCGCATGCAGAAGTATTAGCGCTGCGTGCAGCAGCCTCGGCCTTGGGTAATTACCGCCTTGACGACTGCAGTTTGTATGTGACCTTGGAGCCTTGTGCCATGTGCGTAGGTGCCATGATGCATGCACGGCTGAAGCGGGTGGTCTGGGGCGCTACAGAACCCAAGACAGGTGCAGCTGGCTCGGTGGTTGATTTGTTCGCCAACCCCCAGTTGAACCACCACACCCACCACCAAGGTGGTGTCCTGGCTGACGAGGCTAGCCATTTGCTGCAAGATTTTTTCAAAGCCCAAAGAGCACTGCACAAACAACATGCGTCAGCACCTTTGCGTGATGACGCCTTGCGTACCCCCGAAACCTGCTTTGCAGACATTCCCAACTACCCTTGGCAGCCCCACTACCTCAGCGAATTACCAAGCCTGAACGGACTGCGACTGCACTACCTTGACGAAGGCCCCAAGGACGCTGCGGTCACATGGCTGTGTTTGCATGGCAACCCCGCGTGGAGTTACCTTTACCGCAAAATGATTCCTGTGTTTTTGGCAGCTGGTCACCGTGTGGTGGCACCTGATATGCCGGGTTTTGGCAAGAGTGACAAACCCAAAAAAGACAGCGCCCACAGATTTGGCTGGCATCGCCAAGTGTTGCTGGAGTTTGTCGACGCATTGGATTTGCAAAAAATCCACTTGGTGGTGCAAGACTGGGGTGGCATCTTGGGCCTGACCTTGCCAATGGAGGCACCTAAGCGCTACCAAGGTTTGCTGGTCATGAACACCACCTTGGCGACTGCCCAACAACCTCTAAGCCCTGGTTTTTTGGCATGGCGTCAAATGTGCGCTGACAAACCCCTGTTTGATGTGGGGCGCTTATTTGGCAGAGGCAATCCGCATATGTCTGAAGCCGAGTGCGCTGCCTACAACGCGCCATTTTCCGATGCTGGTCACCGAGCAGCTTTGCGGGCTTTTCCGCCCATGGTGCCGGAGTTTGAATACAGCGAAGGTGCAGACATTTCGCGTCAAGCCCAATCCTTTTGGCAGCACGAATGGACGGGCAAAAGTTTCATGGCGGTTGGTGCACAAGACCCTGTCTTGGGTGTGGAGGTGATGCAGGCTTTACGCCAACGCATTCGCCATTGTCCTGAGCCGATGGTGTTGCCTCAAGCGGGTCATTTTGTGCAAGAGCATGGCGAAGTGATTGCCCAGGCGGCCATCAAGGCATTGGCGGCAGACAACCTCTAGACTATGCGCCTTTGTGGCGATGACTTTGAGCATTGAACCTCCTATGCATATTTACCTGATTTCCCCCTCTGGCGCGGTGAGTGACAAGGCCGCTTTGCGACTGGGCGTCAAGCGTTTGAAGCAACTCGGCCACGATGTAGAGCTTGACCCTGACGCTTTGAGCACCGAGCAACGCTTTGCTGGCGACGATGATGCTCGTGTGTTGGCGGTATCTCGTGCTGCGGCCTGTGGCGCAGATATGGTGATGCTCACCCGTGGAGGCTATGGCCTCACGCGTATCGTGAAGCGATTGCCCTACAAAGCCATCGCAGCGTCCATCAAGCATGGAACGCAATGGGTAGGCCACAGCGACTTCACCGCTTTGCAACTGGCTTTGCTTGCTAAGACCGGTGCCTCCACCTGGGCAGGCCCCCACGCTTGTGCCGACTTTGGTCGCGCAGACATGGACGACATCACCTTGGCGTGTTTTGAGGACATGTGCCAAGGGCGAGGCGAGGGTGCGGGCTGGAAACTGCCCTCTAAAGACCTTGAACAGTTGCCCAAGAAAAACCTGCTGGCAGAAAACGCCACCTTGTGGGGTGGCAATTTGAGCGTGTTGTGCAGCTTGGTTGGCACACCTTATTTCCCCGAGGTTCAAGGTGGCGTGCTGTTTTTGGAGGACGTGGCAGAACACCCGTACCGAACAGAGCGCATGCTGACCCAATTGCTGCATGCAGGCGTCTTGGCACAGCAAAAAGCCATCGTGCTGGGGGCTTTCACCGAATACAAACTCACTCCCCACGACAAAGGTTTCAAGCTGCCAACCGTGGTGGACTGGCTGCGATCACAGCTGAAAACACCCATCTTGACCGGTTTGCCTTTTGGCCATGTGCCTACCAAGCTGTGTTTGCCGGTCGGAAAACCCGTCACCTTGCTGCGTGAAGGCCGCGAAGCATTTTTGTTATGGGCCCATCCCCACCATGGACACTGACGCCATCGTCATAGGCGCTGGGGTCGTGGGTTTGGCGGTGGCCAGAGCTTTGGCTTTGCGCTCGCCTGGCAACAAGGTGTGGGTGTTGGAAGCTGCAGACGCCATCGGGACCGGTACCAGTTCGCGCAACAGCGAGGTCTTGCACGCGGGGATTTACTACCTTTCTGGGTCTTTAAAAGCCAAGTTGTGCGTCAAAGGCCACGCCATGTTGACAGCCTATTTGCAAGAGCGTGGCTTGCCTTTTTGGCTGTGCGGTAAATTGATTGTGGCTTCCTCACCCGATCAACTGCCAGCCTTGAAAACCTTGCAGGCCAAGGCTTTGGCCAATGGCGTCGAATTGACATGGTTAGACGCCGAACAGGCTTTGGCCATGGAACCGGCGCTGTCTTGTGTGGCGGCCCTTTATTCACCCCGCACCGGATTGGTTGACAGCCATGCGCTGATGCTGAGTTTGCAAGCCGATGTGGAAAACGCAGATGGCATGGTGGTTTTGCACACCCGTGTGCAAAGCGCCCATCCCACAGGCCAAGGTTGGGAGGTCGTGACCGAAGACGGCACCCGGTTACAGACCCCTGTGCTGGTTAACTGTGCGGGACTGGATGCGCCCTTGTTGGCACAACGCTTTGATACTTTGGCAGCCCAGCATGTGCCCAAAGCGTTTTATGCCAAAGGCAATTATTTTTCTTTGACGGGCAAATCGCCGTTTTCCCACCTGATTTACCCCTTGCCCAGCGAAGCGGGTTTAGGCGTTCACCTGACCTTGGACATGGGAAAACAAGCCAAGTTTGGCCCCGATGTGGAATGGGTAGACGCGCCAGACGACTACACCGTCCACCCCGAACGTGCTGCACCTTTTGCGGATGAGATACGCCGCTACTGGCCAGGCCTGCCAGACAATGCCTTGCAACCGGCTTATGCAGGTATCCGCCCGAAAATCGTCGGGCCCGATTCCCCCGCAGCCGACTTTGTGGTTCAAGGTCCCGCTGTGCATGGTCTGCCTGGCTTGGTGAACTTGTTTGGCATCGAGTCGCCGGGGCTGACCAGCTGCTTGGCGCTGGGCGATGAAGTGGTGCAGGCTTTGTCATAGTGCCTGCCTACAATCTACTTTTTCTTATGGATACTCCGGAGA
>RFMX01000324.1 GCA_009927495.1 Betaproteobacteria bacterium | reverse complement strand
TTTTTCAACAAAGACGTTGAGGTGGTTGGTGAAGCTTGGCCCAAGCTGTTCCAAGCCGATTACAGCGAAGTCATCACCCGCTTGCTGCAGGTCAACCCGCAGGCAATTTACTCTTGCCTTTGGGGTGGCGATCTGACTTCCTTCATCGATCAGTCAAACATCTATGCGCTTTTCAGCGGAAAACAATTTTTCTCTGTCAATGCAGCTGACTATGCGGTCTTGACCAATGTCAAAAATGTCCCACTTGGACTTCACTCCGGTAACCGCTATTTGCAAAGTTTTCCCAATAACCCTGGCAATACAAACTGGGCTAGCAGTTACAAAGCCAAGTTCAAAGACCTGCCCCTGAATTGGGCATGGCAAAACGCAGCAGCTGTGCAATTTTTGACTGCCGCCATCAAAAAGGAAAAAAGCACTGACGGTAAAAAAATTGCGCAAGCCCTAGAAGGACTCAGCATCGACTCTCCCTTTGGAGCGAATGGAAAACTAACCATGCGAGCGCAAGACCATACCGTGGTGGACTATGCCTTGGCCTGGGGTGAGTTGTCAGGGAAAGAGCCTTTCATGAAAAGCCCCGTCCCAGGCAGTTGGAATCAAATTACCGAGTTGGAAGCGGAATGGAAAAAACGAAAAGGTTTTTCCTGATGTTTTTTCCTGCGTACGCCCCAAGGAGTCTTGATTGAATCCTCAAGCCCTCTTTGAGTGCTTTTCGTCTGCGTCGTGCATCGTTACCCAAATGGGTACCGGTCTGATCGTTGGTTCTTTACTTTTCTTGGTCGCCGCAGGATTGACCCTTATTTTTGGCGTACTCGGGGTGGTCAATTTTGCGCATGGCTCTTTCTACATGTTGGGTGCCTACCTTGCGCTGACTGCTTACAGACTCACTGGTAATTTTGCAGTGGCCGTGATGGCGGCTGGCATTGGCGTCGGTTTGTTTGGTTTCCTGTTTGAGCGATTTCTCATGCGGCGTGTTTACAAGGCCGATGTACTCATGCAGCTGTTGGTTTGCTATGCGCTGGTGCTGATCATGGACGATATCGTCAAAATCGTGTGGGGCGCTGAGTTTTTGTCCATGGGAATGCCCGAAACCTTCCAAGCGCCTCCATTTTTTATTGCCGGGGGGGTGGTGCCTGTGTTTTATGTTTACCTCATTGCGGCTGCGATGTTGATTGCTTTAGCGCTATGGGGCATTTTGACCTTCTCCCGCATTGGCAAGATCATCCGCGCGGCCGCTCAAAATCCCACCATGACCTCTGCATTGGGCATCAACACCAGCCTCATTTATGCCGCTGTTTTTGCTTTTGGTGGGGTGCTTGCTGGTTTGGCTGGAGGACTGGCTGCGCCAGTGCGTTCGATGTCACCTGGCATGGGTTTCTCCATCCTTATTGAATCTTTCATCGTCACGGTCATTGGTGGCATGGGCTCCGTTAGTGGTGCTTTGGTAGGCGCTTTGTTGATAGGGCTCATACGTTCGTTTGGCACCATAGGCTTTCCACTTTTTGTCGAGGGCTTGATGTTTTTAGCCATGGTGCTTATTTTGATTTTGCGACCCAATGGTTTGCTGGGTAAGGAATCCCGCGCATGAAATCGCAAAGCACCTTGCGTCATGACATCGGCTGGGCCTTGGCGGCGCTGTTGGTTTTGTCTTTGCTGCCGCTGCTCACCCAGTCTAGGGTTACCCTTGATTTCGTCATTCGTTTGGCAGCCTTCGGTATTTTTGCGAGCTCACTGAATATTTTGGTGGGCTATGGCGGCATGGTGTCGTTTGGACACGCGATGTTTTTTGGCAGCGGTGCCTATGTGTTTGGTTTGCTGATGCAAAAAACACAAGTCTCCATTCCTGTTGCCATGTTGGGTGCTATTGCATTCAGTGGCTTATTAGGCTTGCTCATTGGTGCAATATGCGTGCGTCTGAAAGAAATCTATTTTTCTTTTTTAACGCTGGCTTTTCAAATGCTGATACACAGCGTGATCCTGACATGGACTTCCCTGACCGGGGGTGACCAAGGTTTGATGGGCGGTATTCCTCGCCCACCCTTTTTGGGCATCAACCTGTCTGACCATACCACCCTGTATTGGTTTTCATGTACTTTAGGTGTGCTGTGTTTGCTGGTAATGCGGGTCATTTTGCAGTCGCCCTTTGGTGCTACTTTGCGAATGGTGCGAGACAGTTCTGAGCGTGCTGTCTTCTTGGGCATTGATGTTTGGCGAATCAAACTTTATGCATTTATTTTGTCGAGTTGCATGGCCAGCATCGGTGGCGTATTGATGGCGCTTTTCGTGTCGGGTGCATTCCCCGATTTTGGTTACTGGACCATGTCAGGAGACGCTATTTTCATGATCATGATGGGTGGCTTGCATGTGTTCATCGGCCCTGTCGTGGGTGCTGCTTTGCTGCTGTTATTCAATGACATCATCACCCGTACTACCGAATACCACGGCTTGGCCCTGGGCTTGGTGGTGCTGTTATTTGCGCTGGGCTTCAAGCGTGGCATCACTGATTTTTCACTTGAACTGCTCCAAAAAATAAACCGAAAAGGTGGCAAAACATGAGCCCACAAAAATTAAGCGTGGTGACCGGTGCAGCCAGTGGCATTGGCGCTGCCTGTGTGCGGCATTTGGTGGCCCGAGGTGACACCGTTGTAGCCCTCGATCTACCGGGTACCTGGTCTGATACCGCCACCCAAAAGACAGGCGTTGCTGCTTTTTACCCATGCGATGTTTTGCAAGAGTCCATGGTGCGTGAAGTCGAAGCCTTGATTTTTCAAAACCATGGGGCGGTGTCTGGTTTGGTCAACAGTGCAGGCATCTTGCAGCGCAAATTACCACCAGAGCAACTTGACATGGCTGAATGGGACAAAGTGATTGCAGTTGATCAACGCGGAACCTACTTATGCTGTGCTGTTTTTGGCGCCCGTATGGCGTCGCTTGGACATGGCGCTATTGTCAATATTGCATCGATCACGGGCTCGCGCTCCATTCCTTTGCACGCTTATGCACCCGCCAAGGCTGCTGTCATATCCATCACCGCCTGTCTGGCGGCTGAATGGGGTCGTTCAGGGGTCAGAGTCAATGCTGTGTCCCCTGGCTACACCTTGACCGAAGGGCTGCAAGCCGCCATCGACAGGGGTGATCGTAACCCAGCGGACCTTCATGCCCAATCAGCCATGGGCCGAATGGTCAAGCCAGAGGAGGTCGCGGATGTCATCGGCTTTTTGCTTTCTCCCGCTGCTTCAGCCATCACCGGCATCAATCTTCCGGTTGATTGCGGCTGGCTGGCTGGCTCAACTTGGCAAACCTATGGCGGTGTGCCACCTGCCCGAAACCTGGCTGGTGTGAGCTGATGCTGCGCATTGAACACTTAAGCAAATCCTTTGGCGGCGTGAAAGCCACATCGGATGTGTCCATGAATTTCCCCAGTGGCTCTTTGTCGGCTGTGATTGGCCCCAACGGTGCGGGCAAGACCACGTTTTTCAATCTCATCTCTGGTGCGTTGCAGCCAGACGCTGGCAAGATTTTGCTCGAGGATGAAAACATTGTGGGCTTGTCCAGCAGTGAAATTATTCGCAAAGGTATTGGCCGCGCCTTCCAAGTTGCAAAACTTTTTAAAACCTTGACTGTCGAAGAGTCTTTGAGAGGTGCTCTGCAATCTCCATTGGGTAAATCAGCGCAAATGCACGGCAGTTTTCCGCTTGCACAAACGCGTGACCGAGCCATGGAGGTCATGGAGCTTTTGGGTTTGCAGCACAAAGCTGATGTGGTCAGTGGCAATCTGTCGCATGGCGATCAAAAACTCCTGGATATTGCTCTTGCTTTGGTGCTGCGGCCTAAAGTCTTGCTGCTTGATGAGCCTGTGGCGGGTATGGGGCCAGAGGAGAGAACCCAGATGATAGACACGGTGTATTCGCTTTGGCAAAAAGGTGGACTCACCATTGTTTTGATTGAGCACGATATGGACGTGGTTTTCCGCATCGCTCAGCATATTTACGTTTTGTCTTATGGGAAGTTACTGGCGCAAGGCTCAGCCGAGCAAATCCGTAACAACTCCGATGTGATTGAGGCCTACTTAGGCACACCCAAAGAGCTTGCCCATGAACGTCATGCTTGATGTTGTTGGATTGGATGTCCGTTACGGCAGCAGTCAGGTTTTGTTTGACCTGAAACTGCAAGTTCGCCAAGGCGAAACTCTGGCGCTGTTGGGTCGAAACGGTGCGGGTAAAAGCACCAGCATGAAAGCCATTGCAGGTGTCATTGCCGCTGCGGCTGGCCGCATACAGTTCAACCAAAAAAATATCACCGGCATGCCCTCACACCTGATTGCCAGAGCGGGTATGGGTTTTGTGCCTGAGGACAGGCAAATATTCACGGGTTTGTCCGTTCAAGACAATTTGTTTATCGGTGCCAAGCTTGGACAACAAGGCGAACAAGCTTGGACGCTTGAGCGTGTCTATGAGATGTTGCCCCTTTTATATCCCCTCAGGCAACGCATGGGAGGTTTGCTTTCTGGCGGTGAGCAGCAAATGCTCACCATTGGGCGGGCCTTGATGGGGAACCCAAGCTTGTTGCTTCTGGACGAGCCCAGTGAGGGTCTGGCACCCATCATGGTTCAAAAAATTGGTGAGTTGATCGAAAACTTGCGACAGCTTGGTACCACCATCGTTTTGGCGGAGCAAAATTTGCATTTTTGTTTGGGCTTGGCCGACCGTGCTGTGGTGATTGACAAAGGAAGCGATGTGTTTGTAGGCAGTATTTCAGAGCTCAATGCCAATGCCGACATCAAAAAGCGCTACTTATCCGTCTGAGTTGCTGATTCACATTCCACCCTAAATCCAGCGTAACCCTGCTTGACGACCTCTTCACACGTTGTACGGTAGCGCAGAAAGCCCCCAGGGTAGGGCATGAACACACGCGGTTTGCCAGGCACATTCGCACCTAAATACCAAGAATGCTTGGCCTGTGGCAAAAGGGTTTCATTGGCTGCAGCGTTGACAGTGGCAACCCAGCGCTCACTCGCTTCTTGGCTGGCCTCAATGGAATCGAT
This sequence comes from Betaproteobacteria bacterium, assembly GCA_009927495.1. Lineage (GTDB taxonomy): Bacteria > Pseudomonadota > Gammaproteobacteria > Burkholderiales > Burkholderiaceae_C > Limnohabitans. The sequence goes on along the minus strand of RFMX01000324.1, from coordinate 4,696 downwards.
TTTATTTTTTTGCAGATGTTCAATGCAGTTGGTGATCCATTCCACATGGTGCTCGATAGCAGGTGGCATATTGCACAAAACAGAGGGACTGCCAGGGCCGGTGATAGTGAACATATTGGGAAAGCCTGGCACCTGAAGACCGAGGTAATTCAAGGGACCAGCCTGCCAAGCTTTTTGCAATGTCATGCCATGTCGACCTTGGATGTCGATTTTGAGCAAAGAGCCTGTCATGGCATCAAAGCCGGTGGCAAACACAATGATGTCTAAATTGAATTCAGCCTTGCTTGTTTGGATGCCACGAGGTGTGATGAACTCTATGGGCGTCTCCCTGAGGTTGACCAAATCTACATTGTCAGCATTGAAGGTTTCGAAATAACCGCTGTCGATGGGCGGCCTTTTAGCAGCAAAGGGATGATCAATGTCGCTGAGCAACTCTCTTTTGACAGGGTCAGTCACAGTCTGACGAATTTTGTTTCGAATGAAATCTGCTGCAGTGCGGTTTGAATCTGGGTTCTGCAGCAAATCTTTGAAAGTGGCCCGAAACTGCAGGCCGCCCTTGAGCCAAGCTTCTTCGTAAATCTGGTTGCGTTCATATTCAGTGACGTCATCGACTAAACGTTCTGAAATGCGAAAGGGGTGGGCATTGGTATTGGTGGTCATCACTTCTCGAAAGTGATCGGCGTTTTCCTTTGCATAGCGCTTGAAGGCGTCATCCAGTGGCACGTTTCGAGCAGGAATGCTGTAATTGGCCGTTCGTTGAAATACCGTCAAATGCTTGGCTTGCTCAGCAATCACAGGAATCGCTTGAATGCCAGTTGAACCTGTACCAACGACACCCACATGTTTACCCGAAAAATCAACCCCTTCATGGGGCCATTCACCCGTGTGAAACCAGTCCCCAGCGAATGAATCAAGTCCCGAAATGTCTGGAATATTGGCAGAGGACAAACAACCCACAGCCGTGATGAAATATTTGGCTACATAGGTTTGACCTGTAACGGTCGTGATATGCCATCGCTTGTCTGTTTCTGCGTAATGAGCGCTGTGTACTCGTGTGCCTAGAACAATATCGGGGCGCAGTTGAAACCGGTCAGCCACATGGTTAAGGTAGCGCAGAATTTCAGGTTGTTGTGGGTAACGCTCTGACCATTCCCACTCGTCTAAAAGTTCTTTGGAGAAATAGTAGGCGTAGGAGTGGCTTTCAGAATCACAGCGAGCCCCTGGGTACCGGTTCCAGTACCAGGTTCCGCCCACGCCTTGGGCTGCATCCAGTACTTTGACCGATAAGCCCAACTTGTCGCGCAAAAGGAGCAATTGGTACAGGCCAGAAAAGCCAGCCCCAACAACAATCGCATCAAGCAAAACGGGAGAGGTCTGGGTTGAAGAGCGAGGGTTCATTTGGCTTATTTTGCCTGTAATTTAAAGTCACCCTAAAACTACCTGTCCAGATAAAAAAGAGATAGACATGATGAAACTCGACCCTCAGCAGACTGCAAAAGCCCTGCCTTACAAACTGCTAGCGCAAGAAATAGAACATTTATTGGGCGACCCATCGGTCGTCGTGCCGCCGCGCTTGGTGCAGCGCTTGTCTGCGCAAAGCAGTTTGTTTGTCATGCCAGCATCGGATGCGAAACTGGCCATCACCAAGCTCATCACATGGGTGGCGGACAACCCTGGGCGTGGTTTGCCGGCCATTCAAGGTGAGGTCATGGTGTTTGATGTCCGTGACGGCAGGCATGTGTGCTTGCTCGATGGCCCAACCGTGACGGCACACAGAACAGCTGCAGTGTCTTTACTGGCCGCCCAAAAACTGGCTCCCAATCCTGCGGGTAAATTGCTGCTGGTGGGTGCAGGGGTCCAAGCAAGGGCGCATTTACATGCGTTTACCCAAGGATTGGGGGTGAAGGAGGTCATGGTGTCCTCGCGTACCCGTGCCAGTGCACAGCTGTTGGTAGAAGAGGCGCAAGCAATGGGTTTGCAAGCAGAAATAGCAGAAAGCGCCGGCGATGCTTTGGCTGACTGCAGTCTGGTGGTCAGTGCAACCAGCGCCCAAGAGGTTGCATTGCGAGCGCATCCACGGACAGATGCATTTGTGTGTGCCATCGGTGCATTCACAACTGCCATGGTTGAGTGGGCGCCTGATGTCTGTACCTATATGGCCCAACACGGTCGGGTGTATGTCGATACCCGTGACGCTGACCATGAAGCTGGGGACTTGCTGCAAGCTGGATTGGATGTGTCGACTTTCCCCACCTTGCAAGCATTGGTGCGAGGAGAGGTTTCTGAGGCTTATGCCAAAAAAGGACCTGTATTTTTTAAAAGTTGTGGCTGGGCAGGCTGGGACTTGGCCGCGGCCAGGTGCGTGATGCGTTCATTGCATCTTGCTTTAAGACCGATGGTTGAATGTCATCGAAGTGGTGATGCTAGGGACTAGCTGCCAAGGCTTGATCGATGTCCCACAAAATATCGTCCAAGGTTTCTAAGCCCACACTCAAACGAATCAAGTCGGGTGGCACGCCCGCTGCTATTTGTTGTTCTTCACTCAACTGCCTGTGGGTGGTGGAAGCGGGGTGAATCACCAAGGTTTTGGCGTCACCAATGTTGGCTAAGTGCGATAAAAATTCGACTTTGTTAATAAAGCTTTGACCTGCCAACGCCCCGCCTTTGATGCCAAAACTCAATACTGCACCTGCACCTTTGGGCATGTACTTTTGCACCAGCGCATGGTCAAGGTGGTCTGATAAGCCTGGGTAATTCACCCAAGCCACCTGGGGGTGTTGCTGCAAATGTTGGGCCACAGCCAACGCATTGCTGCAATGGCGGTCCATGCGTAACGATAAAGTTTCCACGCCTTGCAACAGCAAAAACGCATTGAACGGCGAGAGTGCAGGACCAAAGGTACGCATACCTTCCATGCGGCATTTCATGGTGAAACCAAAATCTCCAAACGTTTCAAAAAATCGCACGCCGTGGTAACCGGGGGAGGGCTCGGTCATGGTGGCAAAGCGGCCGTTGTCCCAAGGGAATTTGCCCGATTCGACGATGACGCCGCCCATGGTGGTGCCGTGACCGCCAATGAACTTGGTCGCTGAATGCAAGCTGATGGCTGCACCCCAAGCCAAGGGTTGGCACAAATAGGGACTGGCAAAGGTGTTATCCATAAAAAGTGGGACACCGGCTTGGTTGCACAACCTGGCGACAGGTTCGATGTCCAGCACATTCAAAGAAGGGTTGCCCATGGTCTCGGCGTACACAGCTTTTGTTTGCGGTGTGATGGCACGGGCGAAGTTCTCTGGGTCTGTGCTGTCGACAAAGGTGGTTTCTATGCCCAGTTTTTTGAAGTTCACGCCCAGTTGGGTGTGGGTGCCGCCATACAGCGTGCGAGCTGCCACGATGTGGTCGCCAGCTTGGCAGACGTTGAGCAAAGCAATCATTTGCGCAGCCATGCCACTGCCTGTGGCCACTGCGGCTCTACCGCCTTCCAGCGCTGCAATGCGTTCTTCCAATACAGCTACCGTGGGATTGGACAAGCGGGAGTAGACGTTGCCAAAGGTTTGCAAGTTGAACAGGCTTGCCGCGTGCTCTGGACTGTCAAACACATAAGAAGTGGTTTGGTAGATGGGTACAGCACGACTACCGGTAGCGGCATCGGGAATTTGCCCTGCATGAAGGCTCAAGGTGTCAAAACCAAACTTGCGATCAGCCATGTTTTTCAATGTGGGGGTATGGGGCGGCGGGCTGAAATCACGCCTGTATTGACGCCAAACCAGCCCAGTCCACCAAATAAACGGGCGTGTTCAATCTTGACGCATCGGTCCATGACCACCGTTAAACCAGCATGAGCGGCAATAAGCTGGGCTTCTTCATTCACCACTCCCAACTGCAACCACAATACCTTTGCACCTATGTAGACGGCTTCTTGGGCGATACCCGGGGTGTCAGCAGGTTTGCGAAACACGTCAACGATGTCCACGGGGTGAGGAATGTCTTTCAAGCTGGGATAGCAGGTTTCTCCCAGTATTTCTGGGTATTTTGGGTTGACAGGGATGATGCGGTAACCATGCGCTTGCATGTATTTCGCAGCAAAGTATGAGGGGCGAAACCAGTCGGCAGACAAACCGACAACCGCCAAAGTTCGGTGGTTTTGCAAAACATTGCGCAGGGTCCGGATGTCGCTCATAAGAGTCATATTAGCCCAAAACAGAATAAATTTGCTTTATTTCTAAATACAAGGCATAGTACACAGCTTCGATTATCAAGTTCTTGTCGTTGTAGTTCGTTTCTAGTTCTGCCCCTTACACGGTATTTCTCCCTTCGTCTCATCGCTTTCTTGACCTTCGACCCCGAGGGGGGCTTCCCTTTTTTTTAAAGAAATGTAAGACATGGCAACAGGTACAGTGAAATGGTTTAACGAGTCCAAAGGTTTTGGTTTCATTACTCCCGAAGATGGCGGCAAAGATTTGTTCGCTCACTTTTCAGCAATCCAAAATCAGGGTTTCAAGACCTTGGCAGAAGGTCAGCGCGTCAGCTTTGACGTGACCACCGGCCCCAAAGGCTTGCAAGCTTCCAACATCAAATCCGCCGATTAAGCGCCAGACGCTTTAGGCCGGAAGATGTCCAAAGAAGAAATGCTGGAAATGTCCGGCATGGTGCGCGAGGTGCTTCCCGACTCGCGTTACCGTGTCACTTTGGACAA
>RFMX01000177.1 GCA_009927495.1 Betaproteobacteria bacterium | reverse complement strand
CAGTTGCAATAGTGTCGGTTGAACCGACATCTTTCAACCGTCCCGTAATTGGACGCTGCCTCGACACTGCAGGACCGATTGTTCAACCCTGCTGAGAAAGTGAGGGTTGACCGACAGTGGTCAACCGTCTAGTAACCGGATGCTGAGCAAGTGTCGTTTCTCATGACACCACCCCCGTCTCCGGTTCAACCCTGCCCCCACGGCGTGGCAAGTGAACTGTGCGTGACCCTAGAGATTCATTTATGGTGATGATGGGGTGTCGGGTGAACCGACATTGATTGACCGTTCCGTAACGGGACGCTGAGCCGCTGAAGTGCTCAGCCTAGTGGTTAACCCTAAATTAATTGTTTATTCAAATAATCTACATTGCTGAGATCAAATCTCTGAGCTGGCTTGGCATACTGACCTGTCTATCGCCCCTGATTTTGATCATCTTCAAATCTCAGGGCATGACATGCAGCTGTTTACGAAACTCTTAAGTTCTATCAATCACCCCATTCGTAGTTGCTTGTTCGCCTTGGCATCAGCTGTGATGCTGGTGTCTTGCGGAGGTGGTGGTGGTACTCCAACATACACAGTTGGTGGAACTGTGTCTGGATTGACCAGTGGCTCGCTGGTTCTAAAAAATAATGGCGGTGATGATTTAATAATCAGTGCCAACAGTACTTCGTTTACCTTTGCCAATGCGCAAGTCAGTGGTGCTACTTATTCGGTCACCATTGGTACACAACCCATTGGTCTAACTTGTTCTGTGAGTAATGGAATTGGTACTGTAGCTAGCGCAAATGTGAGCAATATCACCGTTACTTGCAAGGGGCAATACGCATATGTGACGAGTGCTGACAACGGGACTGTATCGATGTATGCCATCAATGCCAGCACGGGAATCCTCACTGCCTTGAGTACCCCCACTATTGCCACTGGGGTTGCTTCCGCTGGAATTACCATTAACCCCGGTGGTACCTTTGCCTATGTAACGGATTTAGTTCGCTCTAATGTGTCGATGTATGCGATCAATGCCAGCACGGGAATCCTCACTGCCTTGAGTACCCCCAAAATTGATGCTGGAATGGGTGCTAATTTAATTACCATGCATCCCGCAGGTACCTTTGCCTATGTTACGAATACTAACTTCAATACTTTATCGATGTTTGCGATCAATGCCAGCACGGGAATCCTCACTGCCTTGAGTACCCCCACTATTGCCACTGGG
>RFMX01000405.1 GCA_009927495.1 Betaproteobacteria bacterium | reverse complement strand
CAATTGGTCTTGGCCGCAACCTACCGCGCTCGCATGCTAGCCCAAGGCCATACGCCCAAAATCGAGAGCAAAAACAAGCCTGGTGTGACCGCCTTGCGAGAAATTGCTGCAGGCAAAATTGGCATTGAAATGCTGAAAAAAGTACCAGGCTGAACCTCTGAACTTAAGGCCTAGGCCTCAAATCACACCCAAAGCACTGCCCCTGCAGTGCTTTTTTTTCGCCCCCAAGGCCATCTCGCAGACAAAACGCTACAGTTAAGCCTATGGTTTCCGCTGAAAAAACCCTCACAGCACCAACGCCTGCCAGCAATGCGGCTTCGGCCAGCTTTGCCTTGCTGGAAGCCAAACTTGACTACCTAGGCTCCTCTGAGAGCATTGAACAAATCAAGCGTGCTTACCGTTTTGCCGATGAAGCCCATTTAGGCGTCACCCGCCGCAGCGGCGAGCCCTACATCACTCACCCGATTGCTGTAGCCATTCAATGCACAGAATGGAAACTCGATAGCCAAGCGTTGATGGCTGCACTTTTGCACGATGTGATGGAAGACTGTGGCGTTACCAAAGTTGACTTGATCGAAAAATTTGGCCCCCATGTGGCTGACTTAGTCGATGGTTTGACCAAGCTAGACAAGCTGAGTTTTGAAACCAAGGAAGAAGGCCAGGTCGAATCGTTTCGCAAGATGCTGCTGGCCATGGCGCGTGATGTGCGTGTGATCTTGGTCAAATTGGCAGACCGTACCCACAATATGCGCACCATGGAGGCCATGCCTCGCACACGCTGGAAAGCCATCAGCAGCGAGACTTTGGAGATTTATGCGCCTATCGCCCACCGTTTGGGTCTGAACCAAACTTACCGCGAATTGCAAGACTTGGCGTTTCGCTACCTGCGGCCTTGGCGCTACCAAGTGCTTGAAAAAGCCGTCATGAAAGCACGCAGCCGAAGACGTGACTTATTGCAAAAATTGCAACGCGATGTGGAGGGTGCATTTAAAAACGCCAACCTTGCCATTCATATTTTTGGTCGGGAAAAAACCCTGTACTCCATTTACCAAAAGATGGGGCAAAAGCATTTGAGTTTTGCTCAGGTCACTGATATTTACGGCATGCGTATCTTGGTTCCCAATCTGATCGATTGCTATACAGGCTTAGGCATCTTGCACCAACTCTATAAGCCCGTGCCTGGCAAATTCAAAGACCATATCGCCATCTCCAAGGTCAATGGCTATCAGTCTTTGCACACCACGCTGGTGGGACCAGCAGGCATCAACGTCGAGTTTCAATTACGAACTGACGCGATGCACGTGGTGGCTGAGTCTGGGGTTGCAGCACACTGGATGTACAAGACCAGCGACCCGGTGCATGAACGCGCTGAGCGTTTGGGTACGCAATGGTTGCAGTCCTTGCTTGACATCCAAGATGAGACCCGCGATGCCGCTGAATTTTGGGACCATGTCAAGGTCGATTTGTTTCCGGATGCGGTTTATGTGTTCACCCCCAAAAGCCACATCATGGCCTTGCCACGCGGCGCTACTGTGGTCGATTTTGCATATGCAGTGCATACCAATGTGGGTGAACGAACGCTGGGCGCCAATGTCAATGGCCAACCCGTGTCGCTGCGCAGCGAGCTCAGCAACGGTGACGTGGTAGAAATCATCACTTCCCCAGAAACCACACCCAACCCTGCTTGGCTAGGGTTTGTCAAAACAGGGCGTGCCAGATCCAAGATTCGTCATTACCTGAAAACCCGAGCACAGTCTGAATCGCAAGACTTAGGTGAAAAACTTTTGACGCAAGCCTTGCGGTCCGAAGGGTTTGCACAATTACCAGCTTCAGACCCAACGCACCGCAGTTTGTGGGACAAACTGTTGCGCTTCACGGGAAGCAAAACCCTTACAGATTTATTGACAGACATTGGTCTGGGTAAGCGAGTCGCCACCATTGTGGCCAAACGCTTGGTCAAACTGCTGGCAGATTTAGGTGAACGTCCCGACCCCTTGCTGCTAAGCCTTGAGCGATTTACCTCTCACGAAACGTTGTCGCAAGGCAGTGTGGTGGTGGATGGCAGCGATAACGCTTCTGTGCAATACGCCCAATGCTGCCACCCCTTACCTGGCGACGCCATTTTGGGTTATTTGGGTCATGGAGAAGGCTTGGTAGTGCATTTAGACAGCTGTCAAGTCGCGCAGCGCCTGAAAACCAAAGACAGCGAACGATTCATAGCAGTGGAATGGTCGGATGAACCTGTGCGCAGTTTTGAGGCAAGCATTGTGGTCACAGTTTTGAATGGCAAAGGTGTGCTTGCCAGTGTGGCCTCGTCCATTACGTCCGCTGAAGCTGACATCAAACTGGTCAGCATGATTGATGAAGTCAGCGGCAAAGAAGCCACCGATTTGCGCTTCCTCATCGCTGTGCAGAATGCGGCGCATCTGCAATCGGTACTGGGCAGTTTGCAGCGACTTCCTTCGGTCAGCAAAGCCAGTCGCGCATTCTCACAACGCGCACAGGCTTAAAGCGAAAAGCTGCTAAGGCTTATCCTCTGGCGAGGGATAAGTCACATTGAGAACTTCGATTTCAAGCAAGCCTTTGGGTGTTTGCAGCTTCACCACATCGCCCACATGTGCTTTTAACAATGCTTGCGCAATGGGTGACACCCAACTGACCTGCCCCTTAAGACTATCAGCTTCATCGATACCCAAAATAGTGATGGTGTAGCTATCGCCATGCTGATCTTCATAGGAAACCGTGGCGCCAAAAAAAACTTGATCACCACCCAAGTGAACGCTTGGGTCTGACACTAGCGCTATTTCAAGGCGCTTGGTCAAAAATCGAATGCGCCTGTCTATTTCACGCAAACGCTTTTTTCCGTAAATATAGTCACCGTTTTCAGAACGGTCGCCATTGCTGGCAGCCCAATGAACTATTTCTACAATTTTTGGACGCTCAACATCGATGAGTCCAAGCAACTCTTTCCGCATCTGGGCATAGCCTTGCGGCGTAATGTAGTTTTTACTGCCATTGGGCAAAGAAGCGGCGCTGTCTTCGTCTTCGTCGTCTTTGTCAGACTCGCGGGTAAAGGCTTTGCTCATATATGTATAAATGGTGCGGCTGGCAGGATTCGAACCCACGACCCCTTGGTTCGTAGCCAAGTACTCTATCCAACTGAGCTACAGCCGCACTGGGCGCGAATGATAACATGCCCTTCATGGTTATCACACGACGACAAAGTTTATTGCTTGCGCTGTCTATTAACAGCAGCTTGTTTGGTGTTGTAAGCGCACAAAGTAAGGTTTCAGAATCACGCTTAAAGCCTTATTTGGGAACCCCCAGCTTGGTTGGCCAAGCTAAATTCACCTTTTGGGGTATCGATGTCTATCAGGCGAGCTTATGGTCAAGCGAAAGCGGCTTGACCCCAGAGCAATGGGAGACCAAGCCTCTGGCTTTGGACTTGCTCTACCTGAGGGACTTTAAGGGCGTAGATATTGCTAAACGCTCTATTGATGAAATTCAAGCACAAAGCCCCTTGCCAAAAACCAAAGCACAAGCTTGGCTAAAAAGCCTTGAAGTTATCTTCCCGAATGTCAGCAAGGGACAAACACTGACTGGGGTCTATCTCCCCAATGCGGGCATGCATTTTTTGTTTGATGGAAATTACTTGGGGGAAATCAAAGACCCTGAGTTGTCAAAAAGTTTTTTTGATATCTGGCTGTCAAAGCAAACTTCTGCGCCAGAGTTGAGGAAGAAACTGTTCGCAAAAAGCCCCTGATTTTCTGCCAGAGGAATAGACAGGAAGAGACTTCGATTTTTTGGTGGGCCCACCTGGACTCGAACCAGGGACCAAAGGATTATGAGTCCTCTGCTCTAACCAACTGAG
>RFMX01000302.1 GCA_009927495.1 Betaproteobacteria bacterium | reverse complement strand
AAAGCGGTTGGGGATTTTTTCGAGACAGTCTTCAACAGTGATGCGTGCCATGGTGGTGCTCCGGTGATCAGATAAGTTTCAAGGCTTGGAAAATATCGCTTCTGATTCTGCGTTGCGACGCGTACTTGAGGCGCTGCGCATGAACAATAGCTTTAAGATCGAATAAGGCTTTATCAAAAAGTTGGTTAATTATAACGAAGTCGAACTCATGGGCCTGAGCCATCTCGGTGGCAGCGTTGGCCAAGCGAATTTCAATGACTTCAGCGGTGTCTTCACCACGACGCTGTAAGCGAGAGCGCAACTCTTCCCAACTGGGCGGCAATATGAATATCAGCACCGCATTGGCAAACAGCCGTTTGATTTGCACTGCACCCTGAAAGTCAATTTCCAAAACAACGTCAAGGCCTTGGGAGATGCGCTCTTCAATGGTTGATTTGCTGGTGCCGTAGCGGTTGCCGTGGACATGGGCCCATTCCAAAAACGCATTGTCAGCTACCATGGCGTCGAATTGAGCGTCATTGATGAAGAAGTATTCACGGCCATCAAACTCTTGACCACGTGGAGCGCGGGTGGTGTGAGATACCGACGGTTGCACACCGGCATCCAGTTCCATCAAGGCTTTGACCAAACTCGATTTGCCAGCGCCACTGGGGGCCGCAACCACGAAAAGGTTTCCTGGGTAGATCGTCATCATTCAAGGTTTTGAACTTGTTCGCGCATTTGCTCAATCAGCACTTTCATATCCAAAGAGATGCGCGTCATCTCAATGGCGCTGGCCTTGGAGCCGAGTGTATTGGCTTCACGGTGCAATTCTTGGATCAGAAAATCCAAACGCTTGCCAACACCTTCCTTGTGCGAAGCCTGCTGCAGCAAACGGGCAATTTCATCTAAATGGGTTTTCAAGCGGGTGACTTCTTCAGCCACATCTGCGCGAACCGCAAAGCTGGCGGCTTCTGCCAAGGCGCGTTCATGGATGGTGTCGGGCAAAGACTGCGCATCAACCAAGGCCATGGCTTCACGCCAACGTTCTAAAAAGCGCAGTCGCTGGGTTTCGACGGTTTTGGGTACCAAGGGCAGGGCAAGTTCAGCCAAGGCTTGGAGTTGCTGCGCACGCTGAAGTAGATCGACCGCCAGTCGCTGGCCTTCACGCTGCCTAGCTTCGCACAACTGGGTAATTGCTTGCTGTCCCAACGCCATCACCTGCGGTCCCCAATCTTGGTGGGGTGTCATGGGGCCGTGGCTTAGGCGAATAACCTCTGCAACCGACAGCAATGCGGCGTCATGCATGGTGCCGCGCACCAGTTGTTGAATCTCCATGAGTTTTTGCAGCAAAGCTTTGTCCGGCATGGCGATGGTGCTGTTTTGGGCGGCTTCTAAATAGGCGCGAAGTTCGACTTTGCCCCGCTTGATGTGTTGCCCTATCAACTCACGTAAGGCCGGTTCATGCTGTCGCAATTCATCGGGCAGGCGAAAGCTCACATCCAAGAAACGGCTATTGACGCTGCGAATTTCCAAGCCCAAACGCGCGCCTTCAGAGGAACCCTCTGCTACCAGTGTGGTCTGGGCACTGGCATAACCGGTCATACTTTGTAAGGACATAGGTGGCTTTTCGTTAAAGAGTCATTATCTCTGCCTTGCCAAGCTGGCTTGAAGGACAATAGCGACCAACTAAACACAAGGATTCTTTCGCCGCTATGAGCACCATTTCCTCTCGTCTTCAACGTGCCAACGATGCCTTGCGCCCCGTACGCATTACCCGCAACTACACCATGCATGCTGAGGGATCGGTACTGATTGCCTTTGGCAACACCCAAGTGTTGTGTACCGCTTCGGTTGAAGAAAAAGTGCCACCCCACAAGCGCGGCAGCGGTGAGGGTTGGGTCACAGCCGAGTACGGCATGTTGCCGCGAGCTACCCACACCCGCAGCGACAGAGAAGCTGCCAAGGGCAAGCAAAGTGGCCGTACCCAAGAGATACAGCGCCTCATTGGTCGCTCTATGCGAGCAGTGTTCGATTTGAAGAAGCTGGGTGAGCGCACGATTCAACTCGATTGCGATGTGTTGCAAGCCGATGGTGGTACCCGAACTGCCGCCATCACAGGTGCTTTTGTGGCAGCACAAGATGCGGTCAATGGCTTGATGGCCAAAGGTCTGATCGCAACGAGTCCCATCACCCACCATGTCGCGGCCATTTCTGTGGGCCTGCTGCATGGTCAAGCATTACTGGACTTGGAATACACCGAAGACTCTGTGTGCGATACCGATATGAATGTGGTCATGACCAGCGATGGTGGTTTCGTGGAAGTGCAGGGCACCGCTGAGGGCGTGGCTTTCACGCGAGGTGAAATGGATAGCCTGCTGTTGTTGGCTGACAAAGGCATTCGTGAATTGATCACTTTGCAAAAAGCTGCTCTTAGCGCATGAGCATGTCCCCAACCCGTTTGGTTCTGGCTTCCAATAATGCGGGCAAATTAGTCGAGCTTCAAGCCCTGTTTGCGCCCTTAGGCGTGGCGTTGTTGGCGCAGTCGTCCTTGCATATCCCAGAGGCTGAAGAGCCTTTTCACACCTTTGTTGAAAACGCTTTGGCCAAGGCGCGGCATGCCAGTTTGCACAGCGGTTTGCCAGCGATGGCCGATGACGCAGGTTTGTGTGTGGATGCCTTTGGTGGCTTGCCTGGGGTGCAAACTGCTTTTTACTGCACCCAGTTTGGCTACCCCAAAAGCGATGACAACAACCGCAAAGCTTTGCTAGAGCAAATGGCCGGCCTCACTGAGCGGCGTGCCGCTTTGGTCAGCACCTTGGTCGCGGTGCGCAGTGCGCAAGACCCAGAACCGCTGATTGCCACTGGCCGCGCGGTGGGGGAAATCACCACCGAGCCCTTGGGTGATAAAGGGTTTGGCTTTGACCCTGTGATGTGGATTCCCTCGATGGGTAAAACCTTCGCCCAAATGCCAGAGGAAGAAAAAAACGCCTTAAGTCACCGAGGGCAAGCAGCAAAGGCTATGCTGGAATTGATGCGTACGCGTTGGTTCACATGAACTTAGACATTCAGCATTTGATGCGAGCCGGCACCTTGTCATTGCCAAGACTGCCACCGTTGTCTGTGTATGTTCATCTGCCGTGGTGTTTGAAGAAATGCCCTTATTGCGATTTCAATTCGCATGAAATGCCGTCAAAAGAATTGCCCGAGTCTGCTTACCTAGATGCCGTGTGCGCCGATATAGAAGCCAGTTTGCCCATGGTTTGGGGGCGGCAAGTTCACAGTGTGTTCATAGGTGGGGGAACGCCCAGTTTGTTCTCAAAGCAAGGCATCACGCGCTTGGTCAGCGATTTGAGAGCGCGTTTGAATTTGGTGCCAGACTGCGAAATCACTTTGGAAGCCAACCCTGGCACATTTGAGAAAGAGCGTTTTCATGCCTTCAGACAAGCTGGTGTTAACCGCTTGTCTGTGGGGGTTCAAAGTTTCAACAACCAGCATTTACAGACGCTGGGGCGTGTACACAATGCTGAGCAAGCCATGGCTGCGGTGGGGGAGGCTGCCCTTGCGTTTGAGACCTTCAACATCGATTTGATGTACGCCTTGCCAAGTCAAACCATGGCGCAACTCGATGAAGATTTGAAAGTCGCCCTAGCGCTTAAGCCCCCGCATTTATCGATTTACCATCTGACGATAGAGCCCAACACCCTGTTTGCCAAGTACCCACCATCGGACCTTCCCGTTGAGGACTTGGCTTACGACATGTTGGATCGCATCACTGAGCAAACGCAGGCCATTGGCATGCAACGCTATGAAGTCTCCGCTTACGCCAAGGCTGGACACCGCTGCTGGCACAACACCAACTACTGGCAATTTGGCGACTACCTGGGTGTGGGTGCAGGTGCGCACAGCAAGCTGAGCTTTGCCCACCGAGTGGTGCGCATGGTCAAGCACCGTGATCCCAAACTGTTCATGGAAAAAGCCAAGGGCGAAGGTGCAACAGCGTCATTTGAAGAGGTGTCACGCGAGTATTTGCCCTTTGAGTTCATGCTGAATGCCACTCGTTTGAAGGATGGTTTTGAGTTGCAGTGGTTCACCGACCGAACCGGGCTGCCCTTGAGTGCCATTGCCTCTGCTTTGGACAAAGCGCAGTCCTTGGGACTGATTGAGCGCGATTTGCAAAAAGTGCGTCCGACTGAGCGTGGCTTTGATATGTTGAGTGATTTGCAGGCTTTGTTTTTACCGCATGAATCATTGACTTCGTAGTTTTTGAAGGCGAAAAAGCTGGTTAGAATCCTTCTGCTAAGACACACACGATAAGGAAGCGTGGCAGAGTGGTCGATTGCACCGGTCTTGAAAACCGGCAACGGGAAACCGTTCGTGAGTTCGAATCTCACCGCTTCCGCCAGAAATCTATTAAAAAACGCGCCCTTATGTAGTTCACTTAAGGCGCTTTTTTGTTTTGGCGCTCTACATACCCACCCTCTAAATCTTCTCAACATTACTATCCAAGAGCACTTCACACATAAATTAACAATTCTGTAACAAAAGCTAATTAAGTTATGGGGTAGGTAAATATTTATCAATTGTTTTTAATGAAAGTCTCTTTTATGAACTTAAATCTTTTTCGAAAACTTGGGTTTTTTGCATCCACCTCTTCGCTGGCTCTGGTTGTAGCTTGTGGAGGTGGTGGAGGTGGTGGTTTTAACCCATCTCAAGCCGTCACAGAATCATTTAACGCAGCACTTGCCGCCATTGCTGCGAGTCCTGCGAATTTCAGTTCTTTCATTAATTTGTTAGACCAAGATTACAAACAGGATGGATTCACAAGTGCTGATTTAAGAGCCATGTTGGCTGCTGATGCTGCAGCATTACCAAGTGAAGCTTCATTTCCTTCTGTGAGCTATTCAGACGCCACCATTTCCGGTTGCAATACCTTGTCGGTTTGTGATTTGTCAGTGACAGTGACCAACAATGACGCAGACACTGTGTCCACTTCTATGACATTGAAAGTCAAACAAACTGTCAATGGTTACAAGTTAATTGGCGATGGCTCTTCCAGCTAATACCCGCCCTATTTGTGTTTTTAATCTTTAAGGATTTGAGATGATTCATTCGTTTTCACTGCGTTCAACCGCCAAGGCCGTATTTGTTTTGATTTCTGCAACCGCCTTGCTTCACACAGTTTCCACACAGGCTGCGGACAAAGCCAAAGACAAAAAAGCCGGCACTTATGTGACTGGCGACTTTCACAACCACACTACCTGTTCTGACGGTTCATTGTCTGTTCAAAAATTGGTCGATAAATCAATGGGTAACAAAAAAGGCGCTTACAACCTTGATTGGTTTGTACAAACCGACCATGGTTCTCCTTCACCACGAAATTGCACGATTGCAGAAGATCCGTTTGAACCCAATTCACCGGCTTTGGGTTTGTCAACCACCAGCAACGCTGGATCCTCGCCCGCAACCACGCTTAGCGCAACTTCTGTCAATCCATATCCCGTTGGTGGTCAATCTGGAACTCTGGCCAAGGGTCCCAATCAACTATGGTCTGCAACTCTTTCCAATGGCGCTGCCGGTATCAAAGGTGACACACTCACATCCTCTCAAGGTGGATATAGCGGAAGAGGTATGTACCGTTGGCAAGAAATTAAAGAGTTTCAATACCAAGTATTGGAGAAAGAAAGTCGTGACCGTAAAAAACCCATTTGGATTGGTAACGAATTGAATGCGGGTGGCCATGAGCACGTTCAAACCACCATATTGGATGGTCAGGCCACTTGGCCCTCAACCTCCACCACTGGCAACGCTACCCTGATGGCTCAACATGAATACTGTTTTGACAGAGCTGACACAGATACCAGCCGTGGTGCAGAAAACCAGTGGGATTGTTCAGTGACAGGAAGTTCAAATAATTCCTTGATGGATTCAACTGCTAAAAAAATCACAGGATCCAACACAGCTTCTACACCTAACCTGGGCCACACCAAATCTGTTGAAGGTGTCAAGTGGCTTAAAGAAAAAGCACTCAACACCAGTTTCTACATTCCTGCTCACATCGAGCGAGCTGGTTTTTACAACAAGGATTCCAATAAGGGAACCGATATTGAGCACTTCCGTGAGTACAACAATATTGCACCCACTATTGCTTTCGGCGTTGAGTTCATGCCTGGTCACCAACCCAGTCAGCAAAGAGGTGAGTATTCACCCACCTTTAACACGGATTCTGTTTCTGTGGCAGCTGGCAACAGAGCATCAGCTGGTGGTGGTTACACCTACGGCGGAACCGGTCATTACGCAGCAACCATTGGTGGTGTGTGGGACGCCCTTTTAGGTGAAGGGCGTAATTTTTGGTTCTTTGCCAGCTCTGACTACCACAACCGAGGCATTTTTGGCCCCGACCAACTTGAAAGCACGCAAGACTTTTACCCCGGCGAATACACCAATATGTATGTCATGGCTCGCAAAGGTTCGGACAATTTGAC
>RFMX01000239.1 GCA_009927495.1 Betaproteobacteria bacterium | reverse complement strand
CTAAGATAGCCGCTAAGATTTCGGAGTTGTAGATGGAATTTCACGAGCCAGATTGGTGTCAGGTGCTGGGTCGGGTGGAAAAAAGGCTGTTTCATGCCGTGGCCTTAGGCTTGTTTGCGTCATGGTGCGCCTACCTTTGGCAAGAAGGCTGGATTGACCAGTGGTTTTTATGGCCATTGCCCACAGTGTGGCAAGACGAAAACACTTGGGCCGTGGGTTTGCAAGCAGGCGGAATCGTTATCAGCTACCTCTTGAGCTATTTGGCTGTTGTGTTGCTATTTGCCGGTTTGCCGCGTGCCAAAGACCGAACCGATTGGCTGCTGTTTCAAACCGCTGCGCGTGAAGATATTTTGGCGCGTCGCAAAGCGGCATTACAAGCCCAAAGAGAGTTGGAAGTTTTGGAAGATGTGACGCTTACCGAAGTCGCAATAAAACCCAACCTAGACCAAAAAACTTAACGCTCTTCAAGTTGCCCGTCGGCATGCAGGGCAAAACGGCCTTTTTCGCGGGCATGCACAGGGTCAGGGCCCTGCCAAGGCCAGCCGCCAAACTCTGTGCGGCGGTAATCTTCAAACGCTTGTTCTATTTCAGTCCGCGTGTTCATCACAAAAGGTCCGTATTGCGCGACCGGTTCGCCAATAGGGCGGCCTTGCAGCATCAACAACTCGCTGGGACTGTCGCCGTTGGCAATTTCAATGGCATCCTGCGCACGAACCTCCACCACTGATTTCACCGCAACCGCCTGGTCCGCCATGCGCAATCCCTGACCTTGAAACACATACCACTGGCGACGTGTTCCTGCCTGTGCAGGCGGTGGTGTCCAGCGCGCCCTTGCAGCCATGCGCACCGTGAAAATGGCCACATCAGCCTCGGATTGACTTGCCCAAGAATCGGGCGGAGGCGGCAAGCCCTTGGCGTCTTGCAAGCTACCAGCGACCACGCGGATGTCGGTCACCAAACCTTGCGCGTCAAGGTGTTGCACGTCTTGAATGTGTTCGCCCCACAGCATGGTGAAGTGTGGCTTGATCATTTTGTGGCTGGCAGGCAGGTTGAGCCAGATTTGAAAGAGCTCGGCGGTGTTGGCTTGATCGGTATGGCGTAAGGGGAACATTTCGCAATGCACGATGCCTTGTCCAGCGGTGAGCCATTGCACATCGCCTGGGCCAAAACGGGCGGTGGCACCCAACGAATCTGAGTGATCGATATGCCCTTGACGCACGATGGTGACGGTCTCAAAGCCACGGTGCGGGTGTGCCGGGAAACCAGGGATGGTCATGCCGTGGTACATGCTCCAACCGTCTTTGCCTGCAAAGTCTTGGCCAAGGTTGCGCCCCGCCAAAGAGGCTGCTGGCCCCATGCTTGCATTACCTTGCGGGTAGTGGTCTAGATGGTGAACGCAAAATAAAAAGGGGTCTATGGTTTGCCAAGGAAAGCCCAAGGGTTCGATGCGAAGAATGGGGGAGTTGTTCATGGTTTGCACAGCTGGGTCATGAGTTGCTCGAACACGCTGCCAGGCGGGGGGTGCATCAACTGCGTGCCAGGGTAGGTGTTGCGCAGGATGGAGCCACGTGCCATGTGGTCATTGAAGACCACGATGTTGATGTCTCGCATACGTTGTTGCACACAATCAAATTCATGCATGGTTTTCACCGACAACACACCAAAGGCGCCTACGGGTGCGTGGTGGTCGAACAGAGTCCAAGCGCGCACCACAGGGCTGGGTTGCACCAACTGGCGATCGATATACCAATCACCGTCTTCGGCTTTGGACAGGCTTTGCCATTCAGCATGCGCTAGACCGCACAGAAAGCTCAGCAGAAGTATCGACAGGTGTTTTTTCATGATTGCGCTTTCACCCATTGCAGGGATTGATGCCAAAGTTGTTCAGCCAGTTGTGCATCTTGTGCAATGCGCGAAGGGGTTTTGATGCGGGATTTATCGTAGTACAAGCCGCTTTCACCGGCAGGTGCTTGCAGTGCGCAGTAAAGCGTGGTTTGCGCCCCTTCTTCGGGTGTAAGCAGTCCACGCAGACGCAACAAAGGTCTCAAGAAACCAGGTAGTTCACGCCACACCTCGGTGTCGACCACGCCGGGATGCAACGAATAGGTGGACACGCCTGTGCCGGCCAATACTTTGGCTAAATGGGCGCTGAACAAAATATTGGCCAACTTGGACACACCGTATTCGCGGGCGCCGGTGAGGCTGCGCGTCGCTTCTTGCAGGGCAGGCCAATCCAAGCCTTGGTAAGCCATCAGGTGAGCACGACTGGCCACCGTCACCACTCTGGATGGTGCAGAGGCCTTGAGGGTATCGAGCAACAGTTGGGTCAGTAAAAAATGCCCAAGGTGATTCACGCCGAAAGCCATCTCGAAGCCTTGGCGGGTTTGCCCTTTGTCTCCAGCCAAGCCAGCATTGTTGACCAGCAAATGCAAGGGCAGTTGACGCGCCAAAAACAGTGCGGCGCATTCGCGTACTGAGTTCAAGTCGTCAAGCTGCAGGGCAGGAAAAACGCTTTGTTGCTTGTTTTCGTGGTGGCGTGAATCTCGTCGATCACCGCTTGTGTACGCTGTGCCGAGCGGCCTGCTAAAAACACCGTGAAACCCGCTTGCGCCAAGCGCAAAGCGGTGACGCGGCCGATGCCAATATTGGCGCCGGTGATCAGGGCGACACGTTCATTGTGGGTAGAGGATGGGTTGGGGTTCATGGGCTGGCTTCGTCGAGCAAACCATGTCGCATGGCCAGCAAGGTCATTTCGGATTGGTTGCTGAGTTGAAGTTTGAGTTTGACTTTATACAGATGGGTACCAACCGTTGAGGCGGATAAGCCTAAAGCTTGGGAAATGTCTAGCACCGAGCGTCCTTTCGCTAGCAATAAAAACACTTCGAACTCCCGAGGTGATAGTTTGTCGATGTCGTGTGTATCGCTGTCAGTTCGCTGGTTGGCCATGCGCTGCGCGATGATGGGGTCGATAAAGCGCTGATGGTGCGCCACCATGCGCAAGGCGTCTATCAACACCTCGGGGGCAGTTCGCTTGGACAAATAGCCCAAGGCACCGGCTTGCAAAGCGCGTTTGGCGTAACTGCTGTCCTCGTGTGCCGACAATGCCAAGATGCGAACCTGTGGGTCGAGTGCCATCAAGCGCTTGATCGCTTCAATACCGCCCATGCCCGCCATGGCAATGTCCATCACCACCACCTCAGGGCGATGCAGGGTGTAGAGCGGCAAGGCCTCTTCGCCGCTGTTGGCCTCCGCCACCACATCCACATCGTCCCATGTTTGCAGCAGGACCTTGAAGCCACTGCGAACCACGGCGTGGTCGTCTACCAATAAAAGAGTCAATTTAGCCATGGGATGGATTGTGGCCCAAGGGCAGCACCGCCCACACGCGCACCCCTGAGGGTTTCAAAGACTCAAAGTGAAATGACCCGCCTAAGCCTTGGGTTCGCTCGCGCATACCGATCACGCCAAATTGACCGGAGTCTGCCCAGTCTGGGGTGGCGCCTATGCCGTTGTCGCTGACATCGATGTGCAGTTGTTGGTCAAGCGCAGAAAGCAAGATAGTGATCTGGCTGGCTTGAGCGTGGCGCAGCGCGTTGTTCAGTGACTCTTGCACGATGCGGTAAGTGGCAGTCGCCAAGCTGGGCTCCATGTCTTCCAGCCGGGTGTTCACATGCAAATCGATATGGGTAGCGGGGTGGCGGCTGCGCGCATCTTCCACCAAGTCTTGCAAAGCATCTTGCAGCCCAAAGCGGTCCAGCGCCAGTGGACGCAGTTGGCTCACCAGTTGGTGCATTTCCTCGTATATCGCGTCAGCGCTTTCAATCACCATGCGGGCGGCGTTTTCCGTATGGGGGTCTTTCCCTTTGGCGCGCAACACCATGGCTTGGCCCAAGCTTTTGATGGCCGTGACTTGTTGGCCTAATTCGTCGTGCAGTTCTCGGGCGATTTGGCCACGCACTTCTTCGATGCGGGTTTGAATGACCTGAGTGAGTTCGCGGTTTTGTGCCAGCGCCAAGGTGGCTTCACGCGCTTGGGTTTGCGCAGCGATGCCGTCTTGCACCGATTGCGCCATGGCATTGAAGGCTTCGCCCATGACCTGGGCTTCCTTGCCTTGCATGGCAGGCAGTCGGGTGTCGTAACTGCCGCTCTCCATGGCTTGCAAACCAAGCACAACTTTTTGCAAGGGCTGTACAGCGCGTCCAACCAACACGTAAACCAATAGATTACCCAGAACAAAACCAGCAAGCACCGTGAGCACCATGGGTTTGAAGTCGTCCCAGCCATCCAAAACGGCGCGTGAGGGGTCGGCACGAAGCAGCAAGAGGCCATCAGAGACAGGTATTTCCCGTGTTAGCACCAAGGGCGAAACAATATGCGAGTACCAATCCGGCGCATCACGCCCAGCTTTGTAAACAGGCGGTGGGGAGTGGTAGACCACGGCGCCTTGCGCATTACGAAGTTCAATTTCGTTGGCACGAACACGGCCAACCGCGTCGAGAAACTGCGCCATGTCTTCCAAAGAGCTGTTGCGAGAACCGGCTTGCAAGCGCGACAACAGCTGGGTGGCAACGATGCTGGCGCCCTCCATTTCCTCGCGAACGCTTTGGCGTGTGTTGTCGAGCTGAAAATAAATCAGCAAGGACGCAAACACGGCCAGTAACACGCCCATGATCAGGTTGATTTGCAGGCGCAGTCCCATAGGGTTGATCAGTCGTTGGCTGCGCCCATCATCCACAGCTGGGTTGAGCGTGCGCCGCTGCGGCAAAACGCCAGCACGGGGCTTGGGGCAGTCTTGACCAACTCGGCCATTTGCAGCACTTGATCGGGCGTGATGCTGCCACTGATGACTGGCAGGTAGTGGTAGGCAAGACCTGCAGCCTCGGCGGCCGCTTGCATTTGGGCAGAGGTGGGTTGATCGGGGCCGCCCTCCATGTCGGGGCGGTTGTTGATGACGGTGCGAAAACCATGGTTGGCGATGGCCGTCATGTGCTCAGGGGCGAGTTGGGGTGCGGTGGAAAAATCGGCGTTGTGTTGGGTGACTTGCATGAAAGATTCCTGTGATGTTCAATGGTCGCTTTTGGCAGGAGCTGGGGCAGGGGCAGGGGCTTCTTTGCCTTCCTTGCCCTTGTGGCCTTTGGCTCCTTTGCCAGCATTGTGTCCGCACAGCATCAGCAAAGCTTTTTGGGCAACCGTATCACCTGAAATAGGTTTCCAAGGGGTGGACACGGCACTGGTAAACAGGGTTTTGCCTTCGCCCATGGCCTCTGACTTGGAGGAGAAAGCCAGCGTGCGACGACGCTCATCATGACAGTCGTACTCCATCAGAGCTAAGCGAGACATGGCGCCGGTTTTGGAACGCTCCCGCAAATCGATCAAATGCCATGCTTGAGGGAAGACACTGCTCGCGCGAATTTTGTCGGGGTCGATGTAGACCACTGCAAGGTGGTTTTCATCGATGGCTTCCCATTCGGCCAAAGCCAGCCAAGGCTGAAGGGCTAACCACAGCAAAAGCATCCATTTCATACAGCGCATCGGACATCCTTTGGGCACATCAAGCAAATAACTCCGATGATTTTGCCACTGAAGCCCAGCAGCCCTAAAGCGGTGGTTCGCTCAAGCCCCCGCTTCGCACCACGGGATGGACAACGGCCTGCAGCAGCAAGGACGGGGCAGGTGCCCAAACGCACAGCCCTTGGCTGGCTCGTGTGACGCCTGTGTAGACCAACTCCCGCGTGAGCAAAGCCGTGTCCACATTGGGGAGGATGAGCAGCACCTGCTCGAATTCTGAGCCTTGCGATTGGTGTACCGTCATCGCAAACACGGTATCTATGGCCCCTAAGCGACTGGGCACCAGCCAGCGCACCCCCCCTTGACCATCGGGAAGCGCCACCCGCAAACGGATGTCACCATCGACCCGCACTGGCAAACACATCCCTAAGTCACCGTTCATCAAACCTAGCGCATAGTCGTTGCGCCGCGCCATCACGGGGCGACCTATAAACCACTCGGTGTTGGCAAACCCCAGGGCTTGTTGCAACTGTTGATTGAAGTGATTCACCCCCCATGGCCCTTCGCGCAAGCCACACAACACGCCGATGCGACCAAAGCTGTGTAACAAAGCCAAGGCTTGTGCGTCCTCACACGCTTGCCCCTGCTGCAACGGTGCAAGTAACTTGCGCCAGGGCGACCAAGCCGCTGCAACGGCTTGCAAGATATCAGTGCTGTTGCTGTTTGCGCTGATGAGTTTGGTGACTGCCGTCGACTCAGACCAGCAGACCTCTGGCGCTGCTTGCCAAAGGGCTTGCAAGCCTGCGCTGTCACCCGCATTGCAAGCTTTGGCCCATGCGCCAATGCCAAGGTCGGGGTCAAAGCGGTGGCTGCGGGTCAGCACCATGGTGTTCGCCTGTAACCAAGGCGCTTGGCATAGCTGAGACATGACGGCACCGGCTTCGACAGACGCCAGTTGGTCTTTGTCGCCCAAGAGGACCAAACGCGCCTGCGCTGGCACAGCTTTGAGCAAGCGGGCCATCAACTCCAAATCGATCATCGAGGCTTCATCGACCACGATCACGTCGGCTTGCAAAACAGGTGATTTGCCATGGCTGGGGTAGAGCAGTTTGTGCAAAGTGTGCGCGGTGCTGGGCAAGCAAGCTCCATCACTTTCGCTGAGTGTGGACCGTGCTTGTGCCATGGCCTGGCCTAAACGTGCGGCAGCCTTGCCGGTGGGCGCGGCCAGCAGGGTACGCAAAGGCGTGGCAGTACCGGACTGCAGCAAACGCAGCAACTTGACCACCGTGGTGGTTTTGCCCGTGCCTGGACCGCCCGTGATGAGGGTGAGCGCGTTTTGCCGGCATGGGCGCAAGCCAAGCGCTGCCCGTCGTGGGGGTCTGGGCCAAACAGATGGTCGAGTTGCTGATCCCAATCGGGGGGGGGCTCACGGCTTTGCTGCAAGGCCATGAGCCTGGCGCGGATGTCGTGTTCAGCCTGCCAAGCGCGTCTT
>RFMX01000461.1 GCA_009927495.1 Betaproteobacteria bacterium | reverse complement strand
CCTTCTCACATTCGCCTCTTGAATTGCTAAACATAAACAGCAATAAACATTATTAATTCGGCGATTCTCACAAATTCACACGTTATTTTACTATTTTTAAGTGTTTTAACAATTTTGACTTGGTTACCCGTTTACATTCGTCCCTGAATTATTTGACCCTCCACTGAAGGACTTTCTATGAAATTTGTTCGTACCACCCTTGTTGCCGCTCTTTTGACGGTAGGTTCCCTCAGCTTTGCAGCTGAACCAACCCCTTATGAAAAAACTGCCATTGTCAAAGATGCTTGGAGCGCCTACTTTAAGGGTGATTTAGAGGGTGCTTTGAAAGCATTTGACGCCAAAGCCTCTGATGCGAAATCCAAAAAGAATGCCGCTGCCGCTGACGGTCGTGGCTGGACCTTGTTGGCCATGGGTAAAACATCGGATGCGCGTAACGCTTTCAAAGAAGCGCTAGCCATTGACCCCAATTTTTCTTATTCCTACAGCGGTCTGTACTCCGCCGAAGGCCAGTTGCTGGTGCCGTACCAAAAAGCTTGGGGCCTGGTGAATCTGGGCCGCTTCGACGAGGCCGCAACTTATTTCAACCAAGCCAAAAAAGAAGCTCCTGAAGACCTGCAATGGTTGGTTGACGATGGCTTTGGCTGGATGGCCTATTACAAAGGCGACTCAGCAGGCGCTGAAAAGATTTTCAAAGACGTGGTCGCGAAAAACCCCAAAGCCTATTTGTCTTTGACCGGTTTGGGCACCATCGCCATGAAGAAGAAGGACTATGCCGCTGCAGCCTCAAACCTGAGCCAGTCTTTCAAACTCAATCCCTACCAAGCATTGGCTTCTTACACCACCAACGCCGACACCCTGATCAACGCTGGTCAATTCAAAGAAGCCAAAGAGATGTTGCTGATGGGCGAATACGCCTAC
This sequence comes from Betaproteobacteria bacterium, assembly GCA_009927495.1. GTDB lineage: Bacteria > Pseudomonadota > Gammaproteobacteria > Burkholderiales > Burkholderiaceae_C > Limnohabitans. The sequence goes on along the minus strand of RFMX01000461.1, from coordinate 9,223 downwards.
CCTTACTCAGCAGACCTGTACTATTTGATTGCTCGTGCCAGCGATGGACTGAAAGACGAAAAAACCGCGCTCTCAAGCTTGAGCTATGCCGCAAGTTTGGCGCCTTTCTATATCGACCCCGTGTTTGACAAAATCAAATTGACCGGCAAAGCCAAGCAAACCGCTTTGTTATCTATGGGTTGGTCTTTGTATTACGGTGGTTCTGCTGCTGCGGCCATCAAGCGCTTCGATCAATACGCACAAGCTGGTGGAACCGAGGTCAGCGGACACTTGGGTACAGGCTGGTCACAACTGGCTCTGAAAAAGTACGCGGAAGCCACCAAAGCTTTTGAAGCAGCCGGTGACAACGCCGACGCCTTGGCCGGTTTGGGCTGGGTGGCAATAGCCAAAAACGACTCGGCCGGTGCTGAGAAATTCTTCAATGCTTCAATCAAGAAGGTTCCCTTCTACGCTTCAGCCACCTCTGGCTTGGCCACTTTGCAATTCGGCAAAACCGCTTTGGTAAAAGCCGGCTGGGAAGCTTATTTCAAAGGCGACCTCAAAGGCGCTTTGGCTGCATTCAAAGCCAAAGAATCTGAAGCCGCCTCTGCCAACAACCCTGCGGCGTTGGATGGTATGGGTTGGACACAGTTGGCCATGGGTGATCCCAAAGCAGCCAATGCTTCTTTTGCAGCTGCTTTGAAAATTGACGCCAACTACTACTCAGCACAAAGCGGCGTGATTGCGGCCAAACGTGCTGATTTGGTGATTTACAACAACGCTTGGGCCAAGCTCGAAGCCGGTCAGTTCGATGAAGCCAAGGCCAAATTCGAACAAGCCCGCGCCGAGATGCCTGCTGACATCAAATGGTTGATTGAAGACGGTTTGGCATGGATGGCTTTCTACAAGAAAGACTATGCTGGCGCGCAAAAAGCATTTGCTTCTATCGTCGCAGCCAATCCCAAGGCTTATTTGTCGCACAAAGGTTTGGGCTATGCACTGACCGAACTCAAGCAATACGAAGCTGCCAGCAAATCACTGGTGACTGCTTACAACTTGGCACCCTACCAAGGCGTAGCGGCTTTCACCGCACCCACCGTCAAAATGATCGATGGCGGCGCGTTTGTGGATGCACGTGAAGTATTGAAACTCGGCGAGTTGATTTACCCCTACTCCGCTGACATTCAGTTCCTGCTGGCTCGCGCCTATAACGGTTTGAACAACCAAGCGGATGCAGACAAGAAAGCCTTGGCCGCTGTGTCCTTGGCACCTGCCTACATCGATCCGGTGTTGGGCAAGCTGAAAATTTCTGCCAACATGATGCCGGCTGTTCTGTCCACTTTGGGCTGGGGCAACTACTACGTTGGCAACTTTGAAACCGCCATCAAGCGTTTTGAAGAGTCCGACAAAGCAGGCTCCAAAGACCCCAACAACGGTCGCGGCATGGGCTTTACGTATTACCGCATGGGCAAGTACAAAGAAGCTGTGCCTTTCCTTGAGGCAGCTATGGCGCTGGAACCCAAGACCTGTTGCCCATCCCCCGTAACAAACCCGTACCTGGCTATCCCTACTCTTTTGGTATGTGGAGTACACCGCTGGCTCCATCTTGGGCTGGGTGAATTACCGTCTGGGCAATGCAGACAAAGCTGAGAAGCTGTTTGCGGCCGAAGTCAGTCGCAACCCTTTCAGTTTGGACGCACTGTCTGGTTTGGGTTTTGCCAAAACCTTGCAAAAAGACAAAGCCGGTGCCACAAAGTACTTCCAAGAAGCTTTGAAAGTCAACGCCACCTACGGTGACGCTTTGTTTGGCTTGGAAGAGTTGAAGAAGCTTTGAAACCAGCCGTCAGCTTAAAACTGCGCAGCCGCATCAACCTGGAGCCTGATGACGAAGGCGAATGCGGCATGCTGTTTGATACCCAGACCGCGGTGATTTGCGCATGCAACTCATCCGGCTGGGTGTTGGTCGAGGCGATGAAAAAGGGCTCGGATGTGGCCCGCTTAACCGATCTTTTGACCCACCAATTTGATATCGATGACGATACCGCACGCAAAGACGTTGTGTCCTTGGTGAAAGAACTGCGAACACTGGACATGCTAGAGGCTAAATGAAATCGAAACCACTGAGGGTGGCGTTAACTGGTTGGGGTGGGTTGGATAATCCGGAGCCTGGTCTGGCAGTGGCAAGAGCCCTGCGTGACCACTGGAATGGTCCTCTCGAAATCCTTGGCTTGGTTTACGACGCTTGGACCACTGGCGCTTGGGCCCCAGGTGTAGCCAATTCCGTTCACATCATTCCCCCGATCGTCAATGGTGACTTTGCAGCGCTCACGCGCATTTTGCAAATCCACAAAGAGCATCCCATTGATGTGCTTTTGCCGTGTCTGGACTTAGAGGTACCTCTGTACGCCCGTCTGGCCAAGCGCTTGCTGCGCGAGGGTATTCGCACATTGCTGCCCGACCCCGACGACAGCTTCAAAATCACCAAGCCCCAGCTCTACTGGTTTTGCTATTCCAACCAAATCGTCACACCCAAAACCACCCATGTGGTGGACATCTCTTCGGTGGCTTTACATGCCGATTTGTTTGGCTATCCCCTGTGGGTCAAGGGCACAGTGGCTGGCGCCAAACGGGTGTACAACGCCTACCAAGCTGCCTACGAAGCGAGTTTGCTCGCGACCAAGTGGGGCGGCGGCGTACTGTTGCAAGAAGCCATTGAAGGCTCGGAACATGTGGTGTCCATGGTGGCGCGTGAGGATGGTTCGTGTTTAACCATGACCATGATGCGCAAAATTGGCCTCAATGCCCGTGGCAAAGGCATGGTGGGCTCGGTAGTGGAAGACCCCAGCTTGCGCAAGCTGGCTTTGCACATATTGTCCAAACTGAATTGGCGCGGCCCACTCGAGCTGGAATTTGTCCGATCGCAAAGCAATGGGCAGTTTTATTTGCTAGAAGTCAATTGCCGTTTCCCTTCTTGGATTTACCTCACAGCCTTGGCAGGTGCCAACCAGCCCATGGCCTTGGTCAAAGGTATATTGGAGCCAGGTAACAGAGCGCCCAAGCAAGCCCAAATCGGCGCCATGTATGCGCGGGATGTGCAAGAAATGGTGGTGCCTGCCTCTTCAATCGTTAAGTTAGCCCGTACCGGCTCCTGCGATGTTCCTGCCCCAGCCATCATGAAGTCCCGCCGTGGCGATGTGTGTGTTGCGGTCACAGGTATATCAGCACTGGAGTTGACCCAACCCGGTTTGGGTGTGGGGCGCAGTTTGCGTGCCGCACCTGAGGTGGCGAAAGTCATCGGTCTTGGTTATGCCTCAACAGACACGGGCCTGTTTCGCAAAGAAATCTTTGATGTGTGCGCTCGGATGCCTATCGAAGAGAACGAAGACAAGCCCGAACGCTGCGATGAAGCCACCTTGAACCGACTGCTGGCGATTCAAAAGGCCCATGGCCTGGACATGGTCATCCCTAATTTGGATGTGGAGATTGCTCGTTACCAACGTCTGTCCAGCGAATTGCGCTCGCACGGTATCCATACTTTGCTGCCAACACCCGAAGCTACCGAAAAGCTCAGCAAACAAGGTCTCATCAAATTGAGCAGTCGCAGTGGTCAAGTTGATTTTGACTTCCCTGCTACTGTGGTGGTCAGCAGCAAAAAAGACCTGCAAGCCGCATGGAAACGTTTTGGCTCACCGATGATGATCAAAGGCTTGGATTCATTGGCGACCAAAGTCTTTAGTTTGGAACAAGCCGAGTTGGCTTTTTCTCGCTACAAAGAATTTGGCGAGAGCAAAATCATTGTGCAAGCCGTGGTGTATGGCGAAGAGTTCAGCATTGGCGTGGTCTGCGACAGCAACAGCGACTTGTTTGATGCCGTCCCCCTTAAGAAAACCGTGATGTGCGAGCGCGGCAAAACCTGGTCGGGCCTCAAAGTGGATATGCCAGATGTGATGCACCGCTTGGCTGGTTTATTGAAAAAGGTGGGCTGGCAAGGTCCCGCGGATGTGGAACTTATCCGTGACATCACCACCGATCGTATGATTTTGATTGAGGTCAATCCGCGCTTCCCCGCTTGGATTGGTTATGGTCAATTGGTCAACAGCAATTTGCCGCGGGAACTGATGCTCAAAGCTTTGGGGCGCACACCCCTTGCTACACCCAAGAGTCCCGCTTTGGACAAAGATCTGGTGTTTTTACGCACTGCCCAAGAAATTTCAGCCAGCGCCAGCGCCATGGCCATGTTTATTAACCGAGGTGAGATCCGTCATGCTAGTAGCCGTTAAAAAGAAATATGAAACACCTCGCTTGGAGCAATTGGCTACCCAGCAAGGTATGCAAAAGCACCGTGTGCATGAAATCAAATCGGAGGACGGCGAATTCGATGAGATGGGCGACGTCAATGAACTGCTGGCTGAGTTTGGCTCACCGCTCTACATCGTGTCCGAAAAAGCGGTGCGTACGCTTTATCGCTCTTTCCGCGATGCATTTACCGCCCCAGGCATAGACACCATCATTGGCTATTCCTACAAAACCAATTACCTGCCTGCTGTATGTGCCATCTTTCAACAAGAGGGCGCATGGGCCGAGGTGGTCTCTGGCATGGAATACGACTTGGCCCGTTCGCTGAATGTGCCGGGACATCAAATCATTTTCAACGGCCCCTATAAAAAGCCCGATGAGCTCATCCGCGCCATCACAGAAGGGGCGCTTATCAACGTCGACAGCTTCGACGAGCTTGATGCATTGGCAAAGATTGCCAAGCAATTAAAGAAAACAGCGCGCATTGGTTTGCGCATCAACTTTCAGCATGGCGAGCAATCGTGGACCAAATTTGGTTTCAACCACGACAACGGCGATGCGGTCGAAGCACTCAAGCGGGTGAAAAAAGCAGGGACTTGTGTGAGTTTGGAAGCCTTGCACAACCACTCAGGCACTTACCAAGTCAATCCTGACATTTACGCCCGTACTGCCCAGGTCCTCACCAGCGTGGCGAAGAAAGTGATTGAACTAGGCTTGCCCGCTGTGCGAATCGCTGACTTCGGAGGTGGCTATCCCTCCAGCAACCGACTCAAGCCTGCATTTGAATCCCTTGAACTCGGCGGCGGTGCTGGCCGTCACTTGCAACCTTTTGCAGACGCCATCATTGGTGGCTTGACCAAAGCAGGCAAAGCCTTTGGCGAACGCCCTACCTTGATGCTTGAGCCAGGTCGTGCTGTGATTGACTCTGCCATGAAGATGGCCTGTACCGTGGTTTCGCGCAAATCCATCCCGGGACGCGGCGATGCGGTCATCGTTGATGCCGGTGTCAACCTCCTGCCTACCGCCTATTGGTATGACCACGGTGTAGAGGCTTCTGCGTTTGACGATGAAGCAGCTGTGATGGGATCTCAACCTGTGTCTGTTTTCGGACCTTTGTGCATGCAAATCGATGTGCTGCGCGAGCGTGCCATGCTGCCCCCTATGTCTTTGGGATCCTCTTTGGTGGTCTCCAATGTGGGCGCTTATTGTTTGACCCAATCCATGCAGTTCATCCAACCACGACCTGCTGTGGTCCTATTGGGCAAAAACGGGGCTGAGGTGATTCGTCGCCGTGAAACCCGTGAAGACATTTTTGCGCTTGACTCGGTGCCCAAGCACCTCAAGAACAAAACCCCTAAGGCTTAAGCACCTATGCTGGCGGACACCAAAACGCCTTGGCAAACCTATGCAAGCGCTTGGCTGAACGCGCAGGCGCAAGTGGTGTTTCTCAGCACCCCTTTGCAAGGTTTTTTGTTTCTACTGGCCCTGTCTTTGTTTTCACCTTGGGGTGCAGCAGGTATGGCGCTGGGCGCCTTGATGGCCTTGTTCATCTGTGCCTTTGTTTTGCGCCAACACCCGCTGGAATGGAGCAACGGCTTTAACCTGTTCGATGGCGCTGTCATCGGTTTGCTGTGGGCAGGTCTGTTGTCACGCGATATGCAATCGGCCATCTTGCTGGCCATGGCGATTGCAGCTTGCTATGCGATGCGCTTCAAGTTGGTCAGCACTGCTTACAGCTATGGCTTTCCTTCTTTGGGGGTGGCTTCTTTGGTCACACTGTGGGCAGCCATTTATGTGACGCTGTATTTTGGCGGTGACTTCTGGTCTATGCGTATGCGTAGCGAACCTGGCATCCTGTCAATGTGCTTGGCAGGCATGTGTTTATTGGCTGCCATGCTGCTGCAAAACGTGCGTGCTGCCTTGTTTGCATTAGCGGGTTCCGGGCTTGCCGCTTTGCTGTTTTACTTTTCACAAGACTACCCTCCCCCTGTTGCCAGCACCATCGTGCTGGGCTTCACCGTGTTTCTGGTGCTGTTTTCTCTTCCAGCCACTTTGTTACCAGGTCACGCCAAGGCCTATCCCATGGCGGCACTGGCAGGTTTGGTAACTTTAGCTTTGGAGTTGGCTTGGCCCCATTTGAATGCTTTGTCATCGGTTCCTTCGCTGATGGCGCCTATGTTCTTGGGGATTTGGGTGGTATTTGCTTTCCTCAAAATTGAGCACCGTTTGATCTTTCTAGACCCTGGTGTGCAAGCTTTGGCCAAACATTTGCGGGAGGCTTCATCACAAGGTGGAGCCGTGGTCCTGACGGGAGCCGGTATCAGCACCGCCTCTGGCATACCTGACTACACCGGTGGGGACTGGCTAGAAGCTGGTGTGCCTTTGGCCACCTACAACTATGCGGGTTTTGTTCACAACCGTTACTCGCGTTTGATGTACTGGAATTCTTGCTTCAGATTTTTGAAAACCGCTTCGCAGGCACAAGCCAACCCTGCGCATCTGACATTGACATCTTTGCAGCAAGCTGGATTTGTAACCACGGTGATCACACAAAACGTAGATGGCTTGCATCAAAAGGCTGGCACCGAAAGGACATTGGAATTACATGGCAATATCGACCATGTGCATTGCTTGATGTGTGGTTCCGCCCAAGCATGGCCAGAACCGGCGCGTTGGCAACACAGCGATGCGTTTTGTGAATGCGGCGGCTTTCTCAAACCAGCCGTCATTGCGTTTGGTGAGGATATTTCTTTGACCACTTGGCTACAAGCGCAACAAGCGGTCAGCACCTGCAGCGTGATGCTGGTGATTGGCACCCAAGCGGCAGTGACTTCTGCATTGGCCTTGATTGAGCAGGCCAGGCAGCGACAAGTCCCCTGTTTTTTCATCATGCCGGGCTACCCTGCCTGTGTGCTGACAGCGAATGACCGTTTGTTGTTTTACAAGGCTGAAAGCTTGCTACCTGCGCTGGCCAATTACCTAGGCTTGTCCAAAGCCAAGCCTTGACCATGTTGGCGCAGAACCACTCAAGCTTGCAGGCCGTGGCCATGGTTTTGCAAGCAGCGGATGGTTTGCTCATCACAGCTGGTGCAGGCATGGGTGTGGACTCGGGTTTGCCAGACTTTCGGGGCAGCAGTGGTTTTTGGAAAACCTATCCCGCTTTGGGAGACAGTGGCTTGCAATTCCAAGACATAGCCAACCCCCAAGCATTTGCACGCGACCCTCACCAAGCGTGGGGCTTTTATGGTCATCGATTGCAGCTGTACCGCGACACACAACCCCATGAGGGATTTGCAATCCTCAAGCGCTGGGCTTTACACAAAACCCATGGTTGCTATGTCTTCACCAGCAATGTGGATGGACATTTTCAAAGTGCCGGTTTTGCCTCTCAACAAGTCTATGAATGCCATGGATCCATTCACCAACTGCAATGCTGTACCCCCTGTCAGCAGACTACGTGGTCTGCAGATGAGTTATCCCCCCTCATCGATGCGACTGCTTGTCGTTGGCTTTCAGACTTACCACGGTGCCTTTATTGCCAGCAACTCTCACGCCCCAATATCTTGATGTTTGATGACTGGAACTGGGTCGACACTGCTCGTGCAGTTAATGACGCTGCGTTGGAGGCTTTTGTAGGCTCTTGTAGGCAGATGGCGGTGATTGAGATCGGCGCAGGCACAGAGGTTTCCACAGTCCGTCATTTTTCTGAACGCATGGCGCAAATCTACCAAGCACCTTTGATACGTATCAATCCGCGTGAACACCACTGCGATTTAAGCGACAGCATTGGCATTGCCATGGGAGCGCAAGCGGCCTTGCAGGCCTTGGATGAGCTGCTGCCTATATGAAAGCTGCGCTGACATGAATCACCCTGAACTGACCCCACCTGCAGGTTCGTTGCGAGCCATGGATAACCATTTCTACAGGTTTTTAGGTGGCGGTGCACGCTTGCGCCTGCTGGAGGTATTCATCGAGTTGCAAATACCTGAACTGTTAGGCCATCGTGGACCTATGCCCGCGCAACAAATTTGTGCTCTGTTGGGACTGAACCTGCACAGGGGATGGAAGTTTTTGCACTTGCTTGCATTGACGGGTTTGTTGGAAGAAAAACATGGTGTTTACAGTGGCGATGAAACCCTGTTTGGTTTGTCTACTGACGCCAAATACTATTTCGGCCCAGCAGGCAATGAAGGTTTCTTCTACCGCGACTTGGTGGCATTTTGGAAAAAAGTTGCCGATCTGTCTCTCATCGATGTGCTGCGAGGATCGGCTTTGCCAGATGGTATCGATTGGCCCTATGCCACGCCCGATTCGGTCGCACATTTCGAGTATCACTGGATGCGCTTAACCGCAGCAGGCAGTATTGACACCTTGCTGATGTCCAACGCCATGGTCAATGCCCAAAAAGTATTGGACATTGGGGGTGGCGACGGCACTGTGGGATGTGCCTTGTGCAGTGCTTACCCGGCAATACAAGTCACGGTCTTCAATCTTCCCGTGTCAGCAGAACTGGCGAGAACGCACATTGCAGAACGTCATATGAACGATCGTGTTCATGTGCATGAAGGCGATTTTTTCAAAGATGAATTTCCTACAGGCTTTGACCATGTGCTGTTCAACCGCACTTTGGCCGACTGGCAACCTACTGTTTGCAAAATGCTGTTTGACAAAGTTCGACGTTCTATGGCGCCTGGCGCAAAGTTGGTGATCAACGAAGCCATGCTGGAGGGCAACACCGACTTCACCCTTGCATGGGAATTTCGTTATATTTTTTATGACTCGTATGGAAGAGCACTCTTCAAACCTTTATCGGTCTACCAACAATTGTTGGAGGATGCGGGGTTTCGCATCACCCATGTAACCCCCATGCGCAATGAGGCGTTTTATTCGGTCATTGAAGCCGAAGTCATGGCTTAAGTCGCCACCAGGGCATCATCAAATATTGCCA
>RFMX01000058.1 GCA_009927495.1 Betaproteobacteria bacterium | reverse complement strand
ATATTGACCATTGAGTGCTGCCAGCCTTTGCTGTTTGCAATACAAGAACTGGCTTGGGAGAAAAAGGTTGAACTCAGCGAGGAAGGCACTGCCAGTGAGTTATTGACCGCTTTGAAGGACGAAGATTTTGGCTGGAAGGAATGGATCAGGCTGGAGGGCTACAACGGGCTTAACTGGTTTCGCACTTTCATTGATGAAACTTGGCTGCATCAAACGATCAATTGGAGGGATGTGGATTACTTCCCCAAACATTACTCAGGCGTGGCGGTCGCTAAACAGTACTTTGAAGGCTTGGACGACAAAACACTGGATGCTTTGGGTGTGGAAATCATTGAGGGTGAGCATCCGGGCAGCAGCTACTATGCGGCTGAACTGCGCCAAGAGGTTGACTATGCGAATCAGGTGGCGAGGGAAATGGGGTTGGATTTCAGGTTCAGGAAAAAATGAAAAGATGTTCAACCTTAAAAAGAGGAGGCTGACTGTTCAGTTCAATCGTCCATTGAGTGCGAATAATTCCACCCATTCAACGGCTGGATTTGATTGGAGGTAGTTGAAGAAACGCACAACCTCTGCAGGAGTACCAGCTTTACAAATATAAAGAGAAGATTCACCAAGCTTTGATATCTTTGACATGGGAATATATGACAGTGAACTTAATGGATATCCTTTTGGAAGCTTAAAACTTATCTCACCAGTCAAAAATAAATGTGTCCCTATCGTATGGTTAAACGCTATGCCAAAAGAATCAGCAGAAAAAGCAGAACCAGCTTCAGTGATTTTTACCTTAAATTCATTAGGACTTATTTGTTTGGCCCGAACAAGAGAAAAAATCTCTATTGTTGAACCCCGATCAGAAATAGTCATATCACTGCTGACAACAATATTGATCTGATTTGGCCTTACTGGAAGATCAGAAATAGCTATCTGACAAATGCCCTTGATAGCTATGCAAGACAAAAAGATTAATAAAAATAGTTTCATATATAGGGCATCATCTTCCGTATAAAGTCAAATATTGATAGCTAGAGGATGAAATGATTGTCCTAGTAGATGAATTACACAAATCAAGAAACCTTAACACCCATGAGCCTGTGGAAGTTTCCCCATAAAAAGCATTTGTCAAAAAAATTACGTTTGAGAGACTTGACTGGTAATAACCGCCAGAGTGAAGTCCATTTGCAGCAGGCAAGATAATTGACTTAGTACCACCGGGGGATGTCAGTTCAATTTGATTGCAAAGAAGTGCCGGACTGGAAGTGATATTTAATTTCAATACGACTTGCTCTACTGTATTGAATACGGGCGACATAGAAAATGTCATGCTACTTCCAGTTACGCTTGGTCTCGGAACAGTGTTGGTGGATATGTAGTGGAGACTTTGTGTGGTGGTTTGAACTGCTGGCAAGTAGCTTGTATAAGACTTTGCCATTGTTACTGCAGATGCAGCATCAACAGAGCCAAATCCGTACCAATTGGAAAACCACTGCCCAGCACTATTTTGAACCCAGCCTTGGTCTAAGGTGACAGGTGTTCCTGAAATGATTGTTGTGCTTATGACTCCACTATTCGATGGATCCGTTTTTTTTGCTGTCTGTGCAAGAATATGTTTTACATCTCTGTAACTGAGACTTGGATTTGCTTCAAGCATAAGCGCAACTACTCCCGACACATTTGGTGCTGCTGAACTAGTACCATTCATCGTAGCTGTATATTGGCAGTTACTTGCGTAAGCATTGTCTCCAAGTGAGTCGAGCGAATTAACTCTTGAAGAATAATTACCACACCCGCTTTTACTTGTCGTGATAATTGCAGGCTTGAGTGCGTTTCCAGATGCGCCTGAATAAATGCTACTGTTGTATCCAAACTCACCGCCGGGTGCTGACACCCAAATAGCAGATCCAGCAGTGCTGTAACTTGATTTGACCCCATCAGCATTTACAGCCCCGACGACTATAGTGCCGACACTTGTATTACGCACATCTGTGGAAGGACTTGAGCAACTAACCCCATAAGATATTGCAGAAGCGCAAGCTGATGCTAGGCTCATACTGCTCCAACTATAAAAGTCATTTCCAGCAGATTTCACCAACACCCCTCCCTTTCCATTTCTTAATGTCAATACATTTGAGTCAATTGCTTCGTAGGCTGTACTGTAGGTTGGTAAATATGTGGATGCAGACCCAAAGCTTTCATTGAAAATATCGTTATCTTGAGAATAAGAAGCCATTCCCAAAGAATTACCTAAGTTAGTCAACGAGGCGGCTGCAATGAAGTTATAGCCTCTCAAAGTTGAGTTGTATGCAACCCCTCTTCCCCCTTTACCATTAAATGCAACTGCGCCAATAATGCCTGCTACCGCAGTACCATGATCAAAACCAACAGAGCTTGGTGTAGGGTCAGTTGAATCATCCAAAAAATTACGTGAATTAGGCTTATCTACATTTGCAATCAAGTCTTCGTGAGCCACCTCTAATCCTGTGTCTACAACAGCTACCTTTATTCCTTTTCCCGTATATCCAGCAGACCATGCACCAGCAACATTCATATCATTACCAGCAGTAGGTAAGGTTGTTGAAAATGCAGTTACCCCATTATTCTGAAGATGCCATTGGTTAGCGATAAGAGGGTCGATTTTTAAGCTGACAGTTACGTTTGATGTACTGGTTTTAAAGCCGTTGGATACAGATATGACAAATCGATCCTCCAAGGCAGTTGTGAATCCAGATACCGTGTAAATGTAAGCACCTGTGGAGGCATTGATTGAAGCCGTTCCGACAGTGCCATTTTGAGAAATACTAAAACTCAAAGGAAGATTTTGATAGTCAGTAGCAACGATACTTTTGCTTAAAGTTGAAACGCTAGTACCCAACACATCTAAAGATTTTGTTACGTCCTGTACGTTTGGTGGCGCCGCGGTGATTCTTATACTAAGATTATTTTCACTGGCAAGTCCTCCGTATAAAGCTGAGATAGAGACTTCCCCTGTCATGGATGGAGTAAGTAACGCAGTATTGAGATCCTTATCAACTGTAACTACAGCCGCTCCATCACCACTTGTTGATGTAACTACCCAAGTTACAAGAGACGAAATGATTTGAGTTGTATTATTTGAAAAGCTCACTATTGCCTTAATCAATTTACTTGCTAAGTTTTGAATATCGGAATAGCCACCTGACATTGAATCGCCGTAGGCAACCCAAAATTGAACAATTTTCAGTGTTCCTGTTCCTGTATTGATGTTGCCCTGACTTATTTGTAAATCTAAAGAAGCCTTAGCTACCGATGGAGAAATCAGTTGTTTGCCAGTATGAGTTAACAATAATTGACTTAAGTCGCTTTGGGAAATAAACGTCCCAGTTCCATACCCTGTTGTCACCAGTACAGTGGAAGGGGCATTGCTTAAAGAGCTGCTTATAGATGCTGGTATGACAATTTTTCCGGCCGATGATCCATCATTAAGACTTTGTAGAAATTGCGCAATAACAAGTACTGAAGCTATTTCTGTTGAACTTCTTGGCACTCCAGCTACATCCTGTGGCGTGACCTTGCCATCACTTGGCACGGATATAGACTGACCTAGAGCAACATTCCCCACCTTAAAACCACAAATCTGACCTGCTGAGTAGTTGAACTCTCCTTTATCGTTTGTGACACCAGAATTAGATGAATCACTACCTGTGCATGTATAAGACAATCCCGATACTGGATCATCAATAAATTGTCCTATCTGATTTGATGCCCCCCCACCCCCACCTCCTCCACACGAACTAAGAAGAGTTAGTAAAACAA
>RFMX01000062.1 GCA_009927495.1 Betaproteobacteria bacterium | reverse complement strand
GTCGTGATCATCAAGCTCAAACAGATCTGCGTTGATTGTTGGTTCGACAACGCTAGCGTCTGAAATTGTTCCTGAATCGGTGACCTCAAAGTCCCGCAGCTTGCCTTCTTGACGGTCGATGGACTCAATCACCTGAACTGCGATGTCTTGACCTAAGGGGTAACCACGGATAGGTCGCAGGGATGAGTCGGGTGCTGCGCCGCGTTTGCGACGAAATACCTTTTCTCCCTTGGAGTAGGTAAGGTAATGGGCCGCTTCAACGTACCAAAGAAAATCGTCAGGCTCGACGCTTAAGGCTGATTGGTTGTGGTGTTTGTGTAGAACCCTGACGATGGAGCCAATGTTGATAGGGTTAAACGCTTCGACGGTGATGGCGAGGTCGCCAGGTCGGCAATTAAGTTTGCGCATATAAATCTCCTGTTTAGCGGCATTGCCTTGATGGCGGGGGCCGCAATCTGGAACAAATCCCCCCGGTCAGTTTTGGTTGACCAAACCATGAAAAAAGCCCTCATCAAGAGGGCTGATACCCGCTTGGTTGCCTGTTAGGCCGCATCCAGCTTTCGCTGTGACCACCTTGCCCGGGTGGGCAGGTTGGCAGTGGGTGAACCACTTTCTTGATGATGACCAGATTTTAGCTGATTAAGCCTCTTGGCTGGGGTAATCTGGCTCCAAAGAAAAACCACAGCTAGGATGCCGGTATGGACGTTATAGACCCCGCTATCTGCCCCCTTTGTGGAAGCACAAACATGTGTGCAATGGAGGTCGCTAAGGCCACAGGCAGGCCGTTGGAGCAATGTCGGTGTGTGGATGGGGTGTTCTCGCCTGAAGTGCTTGAATCGCTGCCTGAAGAGGCAAAGGGTAAGGCCTGTATTTGTAGCAACTGTGCCGCTAATGCCCAGCTAATTTCATAATTTCTGATAACTTCAGTTCAAGCGAATCACAAATTTTTTTCAGGCTGATCATGCCAACGTTGTGTTCGCCTCTTTCAATACCCCCAACATAACTTCGATCTAGTTCAGTCATCAGTGCAAGTGATTCTTGTGACACGCCTTTTTCTAATCTTGATGCACGTATAGCTATGCCAATAGCGACCAACATAGGGTCGCCAGAGTAATTGGGTGAGGGCTTTGCCATACCCCAAATGTTCTTGATTTGACGGATAAAGAACCACGGGATAAGATACCCTAAGCTATCAAAATGGGTATTTATATGAAGGTGATATGTAAATTGTTAGGTCTAGCAATGACGCTCATTTTGGGAGCTTGTGGCGGTGGCGGTGGAGGAGGTGGCGAGTCAACAACGTGTACTTCAACTAGCCAGTTTGCTTATTGTTACGGGTCTGGATCAACATACTTCTGTCAACCTGTCGGTGGGCGATCTACTTATTGCTCCTCAAGCTCCCCCTCAACTCCAATTCCTGAACCATCTGCTCAGCCTTTTGCAGTGAATGTGGCATTACAGAATATTATTTCAACTAACGGAAATTATCCAAATTTGAGGGCAAGCCC
>RFMX01000063.1 GCA_009927495.1 Betaproteobacteria bacterium | reverse complement strand
AGAAGCTGCGGTTTCACGACTTACGACATGAAGCTGTCACCCGTCTGTTTGAAAAGGGATTGAACACTTTTGAAGTTGGCTCAATCAGTGGGCATAAGACTCTTGCGATGCTTCAGCGATATACACATATCAGAGCCAATGACCTTGCATTGAAATTAGGCTGAACAGCCACCATCTTTCCAGCCACTTGCTAGTCTGTTTAAACGCATAAAAATCAGACTGATCAACGAAGAGGTTTCCAAATACACATTGCCATCAATTCAAAACACCCACCACTATTACCAAACAAAGACTGACAATTTATTCATATTTTTCAATGAGTTACATGACTCCATGTGGTCGCATCAGTTGCTGGTAATGGAGAGGAAAGGCGGCATTCAGGATGCCGCCAAAACGGAAGAGTTACGACTGCTCGCGGTAGTGACGGGGTTGACAACACGCATCAAATGAAGGGGCAGTTCAGGAGTACGCCGTCGGGATGGTGTGGGTTCAACGGCAATATAGTCAGGTCTGTTTTCTCGCCATGACTTGATGTACCCACGAATGATGGAAAAGCTGGCGGCATCTAGTTGATCATGATCTCCTCTAAAGTCAACTTGGAAAGCATTGTTGTCGTCCAGCGGACAATCCAAGGCGGTAATGTCGCAACCAGTTATTGAGTCGATACCAATACTTTGACCATATTTTTCAAAGAACACATCACGCATCGTTTTAAGGAGCAATTGGTGCTGACTCAACCGGACGATGAATGAGTCATGAACAGCTAAGCAAGGCTCACCAAAGGCCATCAAGCGCAGCATAATTTGCTCTGCCAACTGCGAGTCTTCAAATTGCAACTCAACACCCACACAAGACCCAAAATATCGCTGTATGGGTTGATGCTTCTTACGAAGCAACTCACCCAAGTACTTTTCACTCACGCCTAAAACTGCTTTCTGTTTATGAGTTAACTTGAGTCTGCCTGTTTTTGAATTGATCAACCTAAAAGCACAACCTTTTACCAGCTTACGTTTCGCTTCTGTATCTGTTATGCCCTCAAGATCATATGGATCCATAGGAAGAGGCAAGCCCACTCGCGCATAAAGCATTGCAAACATAAGCCCCGAATAATCGCACTCAACTGTCTGCTCGCCATTTATGACAATCCTTCTTCTAAGACCCTTTAGGATCAACTGCCAAAAACCGCCATAAAAACGACCGCCCAATTGAAGGGAGTTTTGAACAAATATTCTTCGAAGAAAAATATCCTGCAAGTTGATGCTGCACATCTTTTCTTGAGGCGACAGAGAATCTAAATCATGGTTATTGGAAGTGGGTTTGCCCCAAAACTTTGCAGAAAAAAGATCAGAGTTTGACGCGTAGACAGCAATACACTGGTAACTCAAGAAATCATTGATCTTGTGAAGGTTGTTTTGCATGGAGGGAACTAACACTGACTCATGCCGCTCGACACTTCGACGATTCATGCCATGCTTACCTTGATTCAAAAAAAGACTCTGATTTTTTGCCAGCGGCTTCAAATGTATCCATTGAAATACTTGCCCATCGAAATGATCAAGCAGATCTCCTCTTGGCAAAAGTCTGGTGATTCGTCCCTTGCCAAGTGGATTGAACACCCCCAACTGAACCGATAGATACCCCAATCGGGAGGCAACTTCTATCAGGTTTGTTAAAACCTTGACTCCATATTTCATGCCATAGACACCTTGCCGCCCATATTCACCCCACCCTAAAGGGATTGCTAAAGGTGAACGGGGGAGTGAGTTATGACTTTGATAGAGGCCAAACACCAACCATCGAGCAGCCTTTTTATATTCTGCCTTCATCGTTGATGATGGTTTTCGGTCTGCCAAACCGACAGCCATGAGGGAAATATTCGATATGAAATTGTCATGTCTTGAATCTCCGTCCGGAACTATGACATTTGCAGGCCAGAAGACTTTTTCAACAGGAAGATCGTTTGAGTTTGTTTTCATACTGTAATTTTTCAGCATGTATCCAAGTTAATCCACAACTTTCAGTGTCTTTTTTAACTCGCGTTTAAACGTTCCTTCTGAGGGTCATATGCAGACTTGTTCGCATAGCGTTTAAACATATCTAAGGCGAGCGATGATGTTGCTTTTCGTATCGTTAAATTTCAAGCCATAAAACCTTATCTGTAACCTCAAATTTGTACCTATATAAATGCTTGTTTAAACGCTGTGTGCAGTTACGCAACAGTTCGCATTGCTACCCCTTATAAACACCGTTGGTTTGATGGTTATGTTTATGGTTGAATCTTGACATGACTACTTGCCCTTTTTGCACCCTACCCGCCGGGCGCATCCTCCACACAAGTCAGCACGGTTTGATCATCAGGGATGGGTTTCCAATCTCGCCCGGGCATACATTGGTGATACCTCGCCGGCATGTTGATTCCTTCTTCAACATAACCGCAGAAGAAAAGCTGGACTTACTTGCGTTGCTTGAAATAGCCAAGGCAGGTGTGGACGCAGAGTTCAAACCAGACAGCTATAACGTCGGCATCAACGATGGCCCTGCGGCTGGTCAGACTGTCCCCCACCTTCATATCCACTTGATACCCCGATACACAGGGGACGTACCAGATGCCCGGGGCGGTGTACGCTGGATCATTCCTGACAAGGCTGATTACTGGAGTAAACGGTGAAGCCAGAATTCCAGCTTGCCTTCCTCAACAAAATTCAGAGGTTGTTTGCTGAAGGGGACTTCACCGCCAGCTACAAGTACGCCCTGCTGATCGCCATCGCAGACATTGCAGTTGAATCAGGCCGGGACGATGACCAACCCTTGGCTATCCCTCACCGCAGACTTGGACAAAAGTTCATTGAACTTTATTGGCAACAGTCAGCACCCTTCAGGGACGGTGGTGTGCTGATTCAAAACAACGGTGTCCAAGCGGCAGTGATTAGCAACATTGCCCAGTTCAGAAGCCAAACCCAAGCCTCTATGGTCAATGCTGCAAGGTCTGCGATTGGCTTTAAGTCCTTATTGACCAAGGTCACCCGTATCGTTGTCGACAAGCCGGTATTCCATATCCAAAACCTTGGCGGTATCAGAGACCAGTTCTTATTTGAATCAGGCGCAGACAGCATCACCCTTCTGCCCGGCGTTGCCTATTGCCTCCGCAGGTTTCAACCGTTGGTTCAGCAGCTTTCTCGCTCCCACTGGGTTGACCACATCAAACGCAACAAACAAAACACTGCGCTGCTTGGTCAGGACAACGATCTGGAGGCGTTCCTGTTTGAAACCTCAAGACAGTCACTGTTCATTGTCCAGACGGGCCTACGCAAGATTTCAAGCAAATGCTTTTACTGCGGGTCTACGGTTAATCAGGCTGATGTTGACCACTTCATACCGCACTCTCTTTACCCAAGGGACTTGGCACATAACTTCGTTCTGGCACACCCAAGTTGCAACCGGAGCAAATCCGACACATTGGCTGCAAAGGCACATTTGCACCGCTGGCTGGAGTTTGTTCAATCCAACGCAGATGACCTGTCACAGATTGGATATGACGCAGGGATCATGGCTGATGAAAGATCTATGGACTCAGTGGCCCGATGGGGTTACGTAAACGCAGTCGCTGGTGGTGGACAAGGCTGGGTAAAGCCAAATCAGTATGAAGCTATCGATGACAGTTATTTAAAAGCGTGGGCGTGAAGCAAGCTCATTGAATCGAGTCTGC
>RFMX01000396.1 GCA_009927495.1 Betaproteobacteria bacterium | reverse complement strand
GGCATCTGCTCGGTGGGTGTGCCCCAGGCTTCTTTGTTGCGTTGGACTTGTTTGGCCACATCACGCAGTGCGTCAGCCGCGCCTTTGCGGTCGAATTTGTTGATGGCGACAAACTCAGCGAAGTCGAGCATGTCGATCTTTTCCAACTGACTGGCCGCACCAAACTCGGGTGTCATCACATACAAGGGCACATCCACATGCGGCACGATGGCGGCGTCGCCTTGGCCAATGCCCGAGGTTTCCACGATCACCAAGTCAAAGCCAGCGCATTGGGCGGCGGCGATCACGTCAGGCAAGGCAGCGCTGATTTCGCTGCCGAACTCGCGGGTGGCCAAGCTGCGCATGAACACTTGCGAGCCGTTTTGCCAAGGCGAGATGGCATTCATGCGGATGCGGTCGCCGAGCAAAGCACCACCGCTTTTGCGACGTGAAGGGTCGATGGAGATGACGGCGATGCGTAAGCTGTCGTCTTGGTCAAGGCGAATGCGACGAATCAGCTCATCGGTCAGCGACGATTTGCCCGCACCGCCGGTGCCAGTGATGCCGACCACAGGCACTTTCAGCCCAGCCGCATGGGTGCGCATGTGCGTCACCAATTCGGCATTCGCTTGGCCATTTTCAAGCGCGGTGATGAGTTGCGCCAATGCGCGCCAATGGGTTTCGCTGTGGCCTTGGATGGCGCTCAGCGTAGTGGGCGCATGCGTGCTCAAGTCGTGGTCGCAACGCATGATCATCTCGCCAATCATGCCGGCCAAACCCATGCGCTGGCCGTCTTGCGGGCTGTAAATGCGGGCCACGCCATAAGCGTGGAGTTCGTCAATTTCAGCTGGCACGATGACGCCGCCACCGCCGCCAAACACCTGAATGTGGGCACCGCCTCGCGCACGCAGCAAATCGACCATGTACTTAAAGTACTCGACATGGCCGCCTTGGTAGGAGCTGATGGCGATGCCTTGCACGTCTTCTTGCAGCGCAGCAGTCACCACCTCGTCCACCGAGCGGTTGTGGCCTAAATGGATGACCTCGGCGCCCATGCTTTGCAAAATACGGCGCATGATGTTGATGGCCGCGTCATGCCCATCAAACAAGCTGGCGGCGGTGACAAAGCGCACCTTGTTTTTGGGACGGTAGTTGGCCAGGGCTTGGAATTCGGCGGACAAATCGGTCATAACAAAGACGGGGCGAGCCGGAAAAATGAAGAATGGCGAGGGTTTAGAGCAACAGGCCAGCGCTTTTAAATTGACGTAACGTCAATCATAACGTGAACTGAAACCCAGCGTAGCCTGGCTAAAAAAGCCCATTTTCTGGCTTGAAGGTCAACCAATCCCCTACCGCTGCCTCATACGCCAAGCCCAGCGACAGCAAAGCCAGCTCGCCTTGAGGTTGGCCTATCAGTTGCATGCCCATGGGCAGGCCTTGGGCGCTAAAGCCCACCGGTACATTCAGCGCGGGCAAACCCGCCAAGCTGGCATACAGCACCACCTCCATCCAACGGTGGTAGGTGTCCATCTGCACTGCGCCATTGGGGGTTTGAATTTGCTGGGGCCAGCGCAAGCTGGCGTCGAAAGGCCAGACCTGACAACTGGGCAGCACCAGCACATCAAAGCGGGCCATCAAGCCCAGCATGTGCTGGTAAAAAGCGGTGCGATCCGTGCTGGCTTGCAAAAACTCGCTGGCTTTCATGCCGGCGGCTTGGTCAAACTCCCACAGCGCTTCGGGCTTGACCAAGTCACGCCCCTTGGCGACCATGGGTGCGATGCGCGAGGCGGTCAACACGCGTCGCCAAGCCAGCCAGGTTTGCCAAGCAGCTTCGGGCGAATAACCCAAGGCCACGGGCTCCACATGGCAGCCCAAGTCTTGCAGACGTTTCAAGCCGTTTTCGCAAGCGTCCAGCACGCCTGCTTCCATGGGCAAATAGCCGTCCAAGTTGCCCAACCAGCCGATACGCAAACCTTTGGCTTGGGGTTGCAGCGTTTTTGCAAATCCTTGGGGCAAGCCAGACAGTGACAAAGGTGCGCGGGCATCGGGGCCGGCCATGACTTGCAGCAAATATGCCAAGTCCCGCATGGTTCTGGCCATGGGGCCGTCGGTGCCCAATTGACTCACCCACACGTCACCCGCAGGGTAAGCGGGTACCCGCCCTTGGGAGGGGCGCAGGCCAAACACATTGTTCCAAGCGGCCGGGTTGCGCAAACTGCCCATAAAGTCTGAGCCATCGGCCACCGGCAACAAGCGCTGCGCCAAGGCCACGGCTGCACCGCCGCTGCTGCCACCCGCGCTGACGGCAGGGTTGTAGGCGTTGCGCGTGGTGCCAAACACCTCGTTGAAAGTATGTGAGCCCAAGCCCCACTCGGGGGTGTTGGTTTTGCCAATCACGATGCCGCCTGCGGCTTTCATCCGTCGCGTCAGCAAGGCGTCTTGGGTGGGGATGTTGTCGCGCAACAGGGGTGAGCCGCAGGTGGTGGGAACGCCAGCCACGTCCACCAAATCTTTCAAAGCGATAGGCATGCCTTGTAGCCAACCCCGCGAGTGACCTTGCCTCAGTTCTTCGTCACAGGCATTCGCTTGCGCCAAGAGCGTTAGAGGGTCTTGCAGGCTGACCAAGGCGTTGAAATGGGGATTGACCTGGTCCACACGCTGCAAATAGGCTTGCATCACCTCGAGGCAAGACAGCTGCTTGGCATGAATGGCTTGCGAGAGTTCGTTGGCGCTGAGTTCGGTGATCACCATGCTTGGGCCCCTCAAAAAGAGAATCGCTTATATTGGGCTTTAAATGTAGCTTGGCAAACAAGGGGATGGGTATGCGACGCAGTTGGTTCAAAGTGATAGGTGTGGTTTTGGCAGCCAGTTGGCTGGGGCTAGCAGTGCAAGCCCAAAACACCTTGCCGGCAAACAAAGTGTTTCGCTTTGTGCCGCATGCCAATTTGGCGGTGTTAGACCCGATCTGGACCACCGCCTACGTCACCCGTAACCATGCGTATATGGTGTACGACACCTTGTTTTCCGAAGACGCCAAGGGCGATATTCAACCCCAAATGGTGCAAAGCTATACCACCGCCAAAGACGGCAAAACCTGGACATTCAAGTTACGTGCGGGCTTGGAGTTTCACGATGGCAAGCCTGTTACCAGCGAAGACGTGGCCGCGTCGCTCAAGCGCTGGGCCAGCCGTGACGCCATGGGGGGCATTTTGTTTGGCTTCATCGACAAGATAGAAACCCCTGACGCCAAC
>RFMX01000223.1 GCA_009927495.1 Betaproteobacteria bacterium | reverse complement strand
CGTTATCGGCGTTTTCGGTGGCGGGTTTTTCGGTGCCGGTGTTTGTGATCGCCTATGGCTTGATTTATGTGTTTTCGATTCGCTTGCAATGGCTGCCGGTGCAAGGCTACAAGCCCTTGTTTGGCCCGCAAGCCAGCGGTGTGGGAGAGTGGTTGCGCCAACTGGTGTTGCCATGGCTTACCTTGGGCACCATTTACATTGCCTTGATTGCCCGCATGACCCGCGCCAGTGTGTCCGAGGCCTTGAGCGAGGACTACATACGCACAGCGCGAGCCAAAGGAATAGGCGAGATGGCGGTGTTGTTGCGCCATGCTTTGGCGAATGCGGCGGTGCCTATCGTCACAGTGATTGGCATTGGGGTGGCGCTGTTGATAGGCGGCGTGGTCGTTACTGAAACGGTGTACGCCATCCCGGGCTTGGGTTCGCTGACGGTGGACGCGGTGCTCAACCGTGACTTTCCTGTCATTCAAGGTTTGGTGCTGTTTTTCTCTTGCAGCTATGTGTTCATCAATTTGCTGGTGGACCTGAGCTATGTGTTTTTAGACCCGAGGATTCGCCACTGATGGCTACCTCGCTGCAAAGCCGTTTATGGGACCACGGTTCGGTGCGCTTTGGCGTGGCGGTGTTGGCCTTCATGGTCATCGTCGCAGTCTTGGCCCCATGGCTAGGCACCGTAGACCCCGTTGCGATGGACGCTAACCACATCAATAAAGCCGCGGGTGTGGCGGGCGACTTTGCGCTGCCGGACGGTCAAGTGCTGGCCCACACCTTTTGGTTAGGCACGGATAACTTTGGCCGCGATATTTACAGCCGTGTGCTGTATGGCAGCCGCATCTCCTTGGTGGTGGGTATCGCAACCGCTGTGTTGGCCTTGGGCTTAGGTGGTGTGTGTGGCATGTTGGCGGGGTATTTCCGAAGCGTTGACATGCTGCTGATGCGTTTCATGGATGGCTTGATGGCCATACCCGCCGTGCTGCTGGCGATTGCCTTGGTGGCGGCCCTGGGCGCGAATGTGGCGACCGTGGTGATTGCGATTGCCATTCCCGAAGTGCCGCGTGTCACCCGATTGGTGCGCTCTTTAGTGCTGACTTTGCGTGAAGAACCGTATGTGGAAGCTGCCCGCGCTTTGGCTACACCCACACCCATCATTTTGTGGCGCCACATTCTGCCCAACGCCATGGCGCCGCTGTTGGTACAAGGCAC
>RFMX01000201.1 GCA_009927495.1 Betaproteobacteria bacterium | reverse complement strand
CTTAGGGCTGGGCTTGCCCCCCGATGTGCCCACCTGGGGCAACATCATGGCCGAGGGGCGGGTGCAGTTCAGCCAGCAGCCTGGCAATGTCTTGTTCCCCGCCTTGTTCTTGGTGCCCACGGTGCTGGCCATCAACCTTTTAGGGGATGGATTGCGCGATGTGCTGGACCCCAAATTTGCCAAGCGGGTAGGTTGATGACGCAGCCGGTTTTGTATGTCGACAAGTTGAATGTGGCCCTGCCCAGCGGCGCAGACAGGCCCATGGCGGTGCAAGACACCAGCTTGCAGTTACACGCGGGTGAAACGCTGTGCGTGGTCGGCGAATCCGGCTCGGGCAAATCGGTGCTGGCCACCACCGTCATGGGATTGCTTGACAAAGAATTGACTGTGGCAAGCGGTGTGGTGCAGTTGCTAGGCGAGTCCTTGCTCGACGCCAATCAGGCACGGTTGCGCGCTTTGCGTGGTCGTGCCATGGGCATGGTGTTTCAAGAACCCATGACTGCACTCAACCCCGTGATGCGCTGCGGCGAGCACATCGATGAACTGCTGCGCACCCACACCGATTGGCCGTCCAGTCAGCGCCGCAGCGCGGTGCTGGACATGCTGGCGCAGGTGCGTTTGCCCGATCCCGAGCGCATGTGGCAGAGCTATCCGCATCAGCTGAGCGGCGGTCAACGCCAACGCATCGTGATTGCCATGGCCATGGTCATGAAGCCTGCCTTGCTGATCTGTGACGAGCCGACCACCGCTTTGGACGTCACCACCCAAAAAGACATCTTGCAGCTGATTCAAACTTTGCAGCAAGAAACGGGAAGCGCGGTGCTGTTCATCACCCACGACATGGGGGTGGTGGCTGACATTGCCGATCAGGTGTTGGTGATGCACCGAGGTGTGGCGGTCGAGTTGGGCAGCCGCGACCAAGTGCTGCGCAACCCCCAAGCCACCTACACCCGTGAGCTGTTGGCGGCCGTGCCCAGCATGACGCCACCACCTGCGAGGCGCATTGCGGACACGCCGCCTTTGTTGCGTGCCTTAGCGGTTGGTAAAACCTACGACACCAACCGCGCTTTGCATGACGCCAGTTTGGTTTTGCGTGCGGGCGAAACCGTGGGCGTGGTGGGCGAATCGGGGTCGGGTAAATCCACCTTTGCACGGTGTTTGTTGCGCTTGATTGACCCCAGTGGTGGCGAAATTTTTTGGGGCGAGGAAGAGATCGCTACTTTGCCCGAAGCGCGGCTGCGCCCTTTGCGTCACCGTGTGCAAGTGGTGTTTCAAGACCCCAACCGATCGCTCAATCCGCGTATGACGGTGGGTGAGTCTTTGGTGGAAGGTGCGCGTAACTTTGGCATGTCGGCCTCTGAAGCCCAAGCCTTGGCCGAACAGTTGTTGCAGCAAGTGCAGCTACCCACCCAAGCCATGGCGCGTTACCCTAGACAGTTCAGCGGCGGGCAGCGCCAACGCATTGCGATTGCCCGTGCCTTGGCGTGTCGGCCGCAGGTGCTGGTGGCTGATGAAGCGGTCAGCGCTTTGGATGTGTCGGTGCAAGCGCAAATTCTGAAACTGCTGGGACAAGTGCAGCAGCAATACGGCTTGGGCTTGTTGTTCATCACCCATGATTTGCGGGTGGCCGCCCAGCTGTGTGACAGCGTCATCGTCATGCACCAAGGGCAGATCGTTGAGCGAGGCGCAACAGCGCAGCTTTACGCCCAGCCGCAGCATGCCTATACCCGCTCTCTCATGGCAAGTGCGCCTGGGGTGTCCGTATGATCCAGGTGTTTATTGCAGGGTTTCAGCATGAGACCAATACCTTTGCCCCCAGCTTGGCCGATTGGGCGGCGTTTAACCGCGGCGACGCATTTCCAGCCTATATCCGTGGCCAAGCCATGCAAGACCATTTCACCGGTGTGAACATTCCGGTGGGTGGATTTATTGACGCGGCCAAGCGCCATGGCTGGCAGCTGTGGCCTTCGGTGTGGGCAGGTGCCAGTCCCTCGTCGTTCGTTACCGAAGATGCTTTTGAGCGCATCGCTGGTGACATCCTGCAAGACTTGCAAGAGGCCTTGAAGCAAGGTGTGGACGCGGTCTACCTCGATTTGCATGGCGCAGCGGTAGCCGAACATGCCGATGACGCCGAAGGCGAGTTGCTGGCCCGTGTGCGGGGCTTGATCGGTGACCACATGCCCTTGGTTGCCAGCCTGGATTTACACGCCAATGTCACCCGCCGCATGCTAGCGCTGGCCGATGCCTTGGTGGCTTACCGCACCTACCCGCACATCGACATGGCCGAGACCGGCGAGCGAGCCGCCGACTTATTGCAAAGGCGTTTACGTTTGCGGCGGCGCGAGGCTGTGGCGGTCCACCGTTTGCCGTATTTGATTTCCCTCAATGCGCAGTCGACTTGGCTGCAACCGGCCCACAACATTTACGCGGCCATGGCCGACATCGACCGTGAACACACTTCTGTTCTGAGTTTTTGCATGGGCTTTCCCGCTGCCGATTTCGAGGAATGTGGGCCGGTGCTGTGGGCTTACGCTGAAGCGCCTCCCATGGCAAAAGCCGCAGCTGATGCATTGAACACCTTGGCTGCGCCACCCGCTCAATGGCGCATGGATTTTTTACCTGCACGCGAAGCGGTGACCCAAGCATTGGCCTTGGCAGCGCAACACACCCGCCCGGTGTTGATTGCCGATACCCAAGACAACCCCGGTGCGGGCGGCGACAGCAACACCACCGGCATGCTGCATGCCTTGTTGCAACAAGGCGCTGGTCAACGCTACCCCCAAGCCGTGGCGCTGGGTTTGCTCTACCACCCCGAGGTGGCGGCCAAGGCCTGTGCTGCAGGCATAGGCGCAGACATCGATGTGCTGCTGGGTGTGTCGGTGCCTACCTATGCAGGCATGAGCGACGCGCCTCTGGCTGTTCGCGCCAAAGTGTTGGCGGTCAGTGAGGGGCGGTGCGTGCTCAAAGGCCCGATGATGCGCGGCATGACCAGCCAATTGGGCGCCAGTGCGTGCTTGGGTATCCAAGGCGTGCTGGTGGCGGTGGTCAGCGGCAAAGCGCAGCTCTTCGACCGGGAAATGCTGCGCACCGTGGGCATCACGCCAGAGGCGATGAAGCTGATTGTGTTGAAAAGCTCCAACCATTTCCGCGCCGACTTTGAACCCATCGCCAGCCAGGTGTTGGTGGCCAAAGCCGCTGGCCCCATGGCCGCTGACCCCGCGGATTTGCCTTGGCGCAAACTCAGTCCGCTGACACGTACAAGCGCTTAACTGGAGAAGTTGCCATGGCCGACCTGACCCAATGCACCGCCACCCAGTTGCTGGACTTGTACCGTAGCGGCCAAGCTTCCCCCGTGGAAGCCACCCAAGCGGTGTTAGAGCGCATCGCAAGGCTCAACCCCTTGCTGAATGCGTTTTGCCTGATCGACGAAGCCGCTGCCCTGGCCAGCGCCCACCGCAGCGAAACACGCTGGCAAGCACACCGCCGCAGTGGCGCAGACGTCCTGCCTTTGGATGGCGTGCCCCTGTCCATCAAAGACCTGATCCTCACCCAAGGATGGCCGACTTTGCGTGGCAGCAAAACCGTCAACCCCGACCAGCCTTGGGAGGTGGATGCACCGGTCACCGCACGTTTGCGCGAAGCCGGTGCGGTGCTCTTGGGCAAAACCACCACCCCTGAGTTCGGTTGCAAAGGCGAAACCAATTCGCTACTCACAGGCATCAGCCGCAACCCTTGGAACCCTGCACGAACACCCGGCGGCTCGTCGGGCGGCGCATCCGCTGCGGTGAGTGCTGGTTTGGGCCCTTTGGCCATCGGCACCGATGGTGCGGGCAGCGTGCGCATTCCCGCCGCGTTTTGCGGCAATGTGGGTTTGAAGCCCAGCTTTGGTCGGGTGCCGGCTTACCCCTTGTCGCCGTTTGGCTCGGTGGCGCATTTGGGGCCGCACGCCATGACGGTGGAAGATGCAGCGCTGCTGATGAACACCATCAGCCAGCCTGACGCCCGTGACTGGACCTCGCTGCCTTTTGACGGCATGGACTATTTGGTGGGTTTGCAAAGTGGCGTGAAGGGTTTGCGGGTGGCGTATTCACCCACCTTGGGCTACGCTAAAATATGTCGATCCCGAGATTGCCGCCGCCACCGCGCAAGCTGCCAAGCATTTGCAAGATTTGGGTGCGGTGGTGGAACAGGTCGACCCCCTGAGCGAAGACCCTTTGGAGATCACCACCGGTTTGTGGTTTGCCGGTGCTTACCAAGTGTGGCAAAGCTTGAGCCCTGCCCAACAAGCGGTGACCGACCCCGATTTCAAAGCGCAAGCCGAGCTGGGTTCCAAGCTGGATGTCAACGCCATCCACGCGCTGAACCAACGTCGTGGCGTGTTGGGCTCGCATTTGCGCCAGTTCATGCAGCGCTTTGACCTGATCCTCACACCCAGCACCGCGGTGACTGCCTTCCAAGCGCGACCCGCCGGTCACAGCCCCATGGACGCCCAAGCCATGCTGGGCTGGACGCCGTTCAGCTACCCCTTTAACCTGAGCCAACAACCCGCCATCAGTCTGCCGTGCGGTCTGTCTTCTCATGGCTTGCCCATGGGCGTGCAGTTGGTGGGCCCCATGTTTGGGGATGCGCTGGTGCTGCAAGCCGCGCAGGCTTTGCAAGCTTGCTACCCCGTTCAAAGACCTGTGCTTTCTTAACGCACCCTCAGGTCATGGTTGTTGGGGCGTGTGCGATCATCATGGGTTAACAAAGAAACCTATGACACAACCCCTTCGTATCGTCGGCCTGGGTGGCACCTTGCATGACGGGTCCTCCAGCGAAAAAGCCCTCAAAGTTGCCTTGGCCCACGCCGCCAGTTTGGGTTGCGAGACCCAACTGTTTGCGGGCCCCAATTTGAACTTGGCGCTGTACGACCCTAGGCGCACTGAACGCAGCCCGGCGGAAGCGGCCTTGATAGCAGCCTTGCGCCGTGCCGATGGCGTGATTTGGTCCACACCCAGCTACCACGGCAGCATCTCAGGTATGTTGAAAAACGCCATCGACTACATCGAGGACATGAACAAAGACGAGCGGGTGTACTTGAGCGGCAGAGCCGTGGGCTGCATTGTGTGTGCTTATGGTTCGCAGGCCATGGGCACCACCTTGTCTTGCATGCGTGACATCGTCCACACCTTGCGTGGCTGGCCCACGCCTTTTGGGGCGACCTTGAATGTGTTGCAAACCTCGTTTGAAGACCCGAGCAGCACAGGCGCACAAGAAGCCATGCAAGCCTGCCAAACCGTTGCCGCAGAAGTTGTTCAATTTGCCAAGGCTTTCAGGCAAACCTGAGGGGCGAACACCTAGGTAACATCTCGCCCTCTGTTGCTTCGCACACCTTGTATGGCATTCATCGCACTTGACGTTGGCAATACCCGCTTGAAATGGGCTATGTACGACGCCCCCCACCCCCGTGCCCAGTTGCTGGCGCATGGTGCCGTGTTTTTGGAAAACATCGACAAGCTGGCCGATGAAGACTGGGCGCATTTGCCCGTCCCTGATCGCATGCTGGGTTGCATCGTGGCCGGTGAGGCGGTGCGTCGCCGCGTGGAAGAGCAACTTGAGCTTTGGGACTTGACGCCGCATTGGGTGGTCTCCTCTGCCAAAGAAGCCGGTTTGGTGAATGGTTATGACCACCCCGCACGGCTGGGTGCCGACCGCTGGGTTGCCATGATCGGCGCATTGGCGCATATGCGGGCGCAAACCGCTAAAACCGCCGCTCGACCCATGGTGGTGGTGATGGTCGGCACGGCCGTCACCGTGGAAGCCATTTCTGCCGAAGGTGAATTCTTAGGGGGTTTGATCTTGCCCGGCCACGGCATCATGCTACGTGCCTTGGAGTCGGGTACCGCAGGTTTGCGGGTGCCCACTGGCGAGGTCCGTGCTTTCCCCACCAACACCAGCGACGCCCTCACCAGCGGCGGCACCTTTGCCATCGCCGGTGCGGTCGAGCGCATGGTGCAGCATGTGCGTGTGCATTGCCATGCCGAGCCGGTTTGTTATATGACAGGAGGCGCGGGGTGGAAGATGGCGCCCAGCATGTCGGTCAGTTGTGTGCTGATTGATGGTTTGATTTTTGATGGTCTGCGCGAAATCGCCGCCCAACGCTTGGCTGCAGTCGCCTCATTGGCCGCACGTTAACCGGCTTCGACCTGTACCGCGCAGTCGTAGAACACCGGTGCGCGGCCCATGTCGGTGAGTTTTTGCGACGTGAGTTCATTCACGTTTTTGCCATCGCTGCCGAGCTTGCGCCACCAAATGCCTAGGCCCACCACCATGCCGGGTTGGGCGCGGGTGGTGATTTGAGCTTTGCATTCGTAGCTGCCGCGGTCGTTGAACACCCGCACCCTTGCACCGTCTTTGAGTTGACGCAGGGCTGCATCATCGGGATGGATTTCAAGGAGAGGCTCGCCCTCCATGTCGCGCAGGCTTTTCACATTCACAAAACTGGAATTGAGGAAGTTGCGAGCAGGCGGTGAAATCATGGCCAGCGGATAGCGGTCTTGCGGCGTAGGGGACTCGTAGTTGGGGATGAAGTCGGGCAAACCGTCTTTTCCTTGGGCCGCTAAGCGTTCGCTGAAGAACTCGCATTTGCCCGAGGCCGTGGGGAAGCCACCGTGGGCAAACGGCGCATCGGCTACAGGCCAATGGGCAAAACCGTCTTTTAACAAGGCATCCCAAGTGACGGGTGCCGCACTCTGCAGGTTGCGCGGGTTTTGCAGCGCCAAGCGGCACAGGCTTTCGTCGTCCTCTTGCAGCAAGGGGTTGTGCAACCCCATGCGCATACTGAGTTCACGAAAAATTTGCGTGTTGGTTTTGGCCTCGCCCATGGGGGCAATGGCGGGGCGGTTCAGCACCATGTCGGTGTGACCATAGCTGTTGTGGATGTCCCAATGCTCCAACTGCGTGGTGGCGGGCAACACATAGTCGGCATGGTCGGCGGTGTCGGTCATGAAGTGTTCTAGCACCACGGTGAACAAGTCTTCGCGGGCAAAGCCTTTCACCACCTTGGCAGACTCAGGCGCCACGGCCACAGGGTTGCTGTTGTAAACCACCACAGCTTCGATCAAGCCTGGTGCGTTCAAAACGTCGCCAATCGTGCTCATGTTGATGAGCGGCGCGTTGGTGTGGGTATGCAGATCGTGGCGTTGCAAAGCCGCGCCGTTGTGCAAAGCATGGCCTGAAGCGCTGAGCACCACGCCGCCAGCACGGTGACGCCAAGCGCCAATCAGCGCGGGCAGGCAAGCCACAGCACGCACCGCATTGCCACCACCGTGGGAGCGTTGAATGCCATAGTTCAAGCGAATCGCGGCAGGCTGGGTATGGGCATAGTCGTGGGCGAGTTGGCGGATGTCTTCCGCCTTCAAACCACACACCTCGGCGACGCGTTCAGGCGGCCACTGCAAGGCGCGTTCACGCAGGGCGTCGAAGCCCAAGGTGTGCTGGGCGATGTAGTTGTGGTCCAACCAGTCGTGGGTGATAAGTTGGTGCATCAATCCCAAGGCCAACGCCGCGTCAGTACCAGGCTTGATCGCGAGGTGAACATCGCATTTGTCAGCTGTTTCGGTTCGACGCGGGTCTATGCACACCAACTTGGCACCTTGGCGTTTGGCTTCTTGCGCGATGCGCCAAAAATGCACGCTGCTGGTGATGACGTTGCTGCCCCA
>RFMX01000381.1 GCA_009927495.1 Betaproteobacteria bacterium | reverse complement strand
CGTGTTGGACGCTTTGGGCAAAGCGTCCAGCAATGTGCCATTCATCATGCCTGCCCGTATCGCTGCAACCCCTGGCACCGAGCAAATCAAAGAGCACATCGGTTCTGGCCCTTTCATCTTCAAGGCCGACGAGTTCAAACCCGGCTCGGTAGCGGTGTATTTACGCAACCCCAAGTATGTGTCGCGCAAAGAAGCCCCCAGTGGCTTGGCCGGTGGTCGCCCGGTGAACTTCGAGCGGGTGGAGTGGGTCATCATCCGCGACCCGCAAACCCAGTTCAATGCCTTGCAAGCTGGCGAGGTGGACATGGTGGAGCAACCCAGTTTCGAGCAATACGAGTCGCTGAAAAAAACCGCAGGTGTGAAGGTGGACGATTTTTCACCTGCTGGTTACCAGTACGTCATGCGCTTTAACCACCTGCATGCGCCTTTTAACAATGTGAAGATTCGCCAAGCCGCCATGTTGGCGATTGGCCAGCAAGCCTTCATTAACACCCAAGTGGGTATTCCCGATCTGGCTCGGGCCTGCCGCAGCATTTACCCTTGCGGCACGCCCTTGGCCGATGAGAATACCGGCTATTTCACCGGCGTGGCCAATGCTTCAAAAGCGCGTGAGTTGTTGAAAGAAGCTGGCTATGACGGCACACCGATTGTCATGATGCGTCCCACCGACTTGTCGGCCATCACCAAGCTGCCCTTGGTGGCCAAGCAACAACTGGAGGCCGCTGGTTTCAAGGTGGATTTGCAGCAAATGGACTGGGCGTCGCTGGTGGCGCGTCGCGCCAAAAAAGAGCCGCCCAACCAAGGCGGTTGGAATATGTTCTTCACCACCTGGACCGCGCAAGACATTGGCAGCCCTTTGAGCAGCGCCATGCTCAACGCCAAGGGCGCGACCGGCTGGTTTGGCTGGCAAGACGAGCCACGCATCGAAACCTTGAAGGCCAAATTTGCCCGTGCCCATGAAGGCCCTGAGCAGAAAAAAATCGCCTCCGAGATTCAAGCCTTGGTGTTTGAAACCGCGGCCTTTGCGCCCTTGGGCCAGTACCGCAACCCCACCGCTTTGCGCAGCAACGTCAGTGGCCTGTTGCAAACCGCAGGCATACCCGTGATGTGGGGCTTGAGCAAAAACTGATGGCGTCTTTTCTGTTGCGTCGCTTGCTGGCGGTGCTGCCCGTGTTGTGGGTGGTGTCGGTGGTGGTGTTTCTCATATTGCGCTTGGCCCCCGGTGACCCCGCCGCTGTCATTGCGGGCAACAACGCCACCAGTGAAGACATCGCCAACATCCGCAGCCAGTTGGGCTTAGACCGCAACATCGTCAGCCAATACGGCATTTGGCTGGGCAAGGTGGTGCAGGGCGATTTGGGTTACTCCTATTACTTAGGCAAACCGGTGCTGGAACTCATCGCTCAGCGCATGGAGCCCAGTTTGTCTTTGGCTTTGGGCACAGCTTTGCTGGCGGTGTGTGTGGCCGTGCCTTTGGGTACCTTGGCGGCGTGGCGCATGGGCGGTTGGCTGGACCGAT
>RFMX01000365.1 GCA_009927495.1 Betaproteobacteria bacterium | reverse complement strand
TATAAGAATGAGTTTGCTTTCGGCGAAGTGCTGCACCTTCATGCCTACCTTGCTGCCGAAAGTTTGTGTCAAAGCCTCGCTGCCAGCGCTAGAGCAAATCGTGCGGTCCAGTTTGGCGGCACCCAGCAGGTTGAAAAACCGCATGGCGATGGACTCGCCTTGCACCATGCCCATGGTGCCTGCGTAGCTGTAGGGCAGGATGCGCTCTGGCGTTTTGTCGGCAATGGCTTTGAGTTTTGTGGCAATGTCAGATAACGCTTCATCCCAACTGACACGCTGAAACTGGCCGCTACCTTTAGGGCCAACGCGCTTCATGGGGTGCAGCACCCGATCGGGGTGGTAGGTGCGCTCGGTGTAGCGCGACACCTTGGTACACAGCACACCGTCTGTCAGCGGGTGCTTGGGGTTGCCCTGCACCTTGATCGCCACACCGTCTTGTACGGTGGTGAGCAATGAGCAGGTATCGGGGCAGTCGTGGGGGCAGGCGCCCAGGACGCTGGATGTCATGGTGTTGGAAGTCATGGCTGCATTTTGCACGTCTTTATGACGGCAGTTCGCAAAGACGAATCGGGTAGACTGATTCCCCAAGCCAAATACAGAGGTTGAACTTATGAAACTGCTTGACTCTATCGCCACCGAAGCGGCCAGCATCATCGCGGTGCGCCGTGACATCCACGCTCACCCCGAACTGTGTTTCCAAGAACAACGCACTGCCGATGTGGTGGCGGGCAAGCTGACCGAATGGGGTATCGAAGTACACCGCGGCATGGGTACCACTGGCGTGGTGGGCATCATCAAAAACGGCACGGGCAAACGCACCATTGGTTTACGCGCCGACATGGATGCGCTGCCAGTGAACGAAGCCAATACGTTTGCCCACGCCAGCAAACACCCCGGCAAGATGCATGCTTGCGGCCACGACGGCCATACCGCCATGCTGCTGGCCGCTGCGCAGCATTTGGCCAAGCACAAAAACTTCGATGGCACCGTGGTGTTGATCTTCCAACCGGCTGAAGAAGGTGGCGGCGGCGCACGGGAGATGATCAAAGATGGTTTGTTTGAAAAATTCCCCGTGGACGCGGTGTTCGGTTTGCACAACTGGCCCGGCATGCCTGTGGGCACTTTGGCAGTGAGTGCAGGGCCGGTGATGGCTTCCAGCAATGAATTCAAAATCACCATCCGTGGCAAGGGTTGCCACGCCGCATTGCCCCACAACGGCATTGACCCCGTTCCCATTGCCTGCGAGATGGTGCAAGCCTTTCAAACCATCGTGTCGCGCAATTTGAAGCCCATCGATGCAGGCGTCATCTCGGTCACCATGATCCATGCAGGCGACGCCACCAACGTGGTGGCCAACAGCTGCGAGTTACAAGGCACGGTACGCACCTTTACCGTGGAGATGCTTGACCTCATCGAGCGACGCATGAAAACCATCGCAGAACACGTCAGCGCAGCCCATGAAGCCACTTGCGAATTCGCCTTCGTGCGCAATTACCCGCCCACCATCAATCACCTCAAAGAGGCCGAATTCACCCGCTCGGTGTTGGCTGACATCGTGGGGGCAGACAACGTGCTGGCGCAAGAACCCACCATGGGCGCAGAAGACTTCTCCTATATGTTGTTGGAAAAACCCGGCGCGTATTTCTTCATCGCCAACGGTGAAGGCCAGCACCGCGAGATGGGGCATGGTGGCGGCCCTTGCACCTTGCACAACCCCAGCTACGACTTCAATGACGACCTGATTCCCTTGGGTGGCACCGTCTGGGTGCGCATGGTGGAGCAGTTTTTAGCGCCCGCTTAAGTCGCTTCAGCACAGGGCGGCGCGTTGTACATCTGCAGCAAAGCCAGCAGTTGTGCTTTAGCTTGGGCTTGCAAATAAGGCAGCAACAAGCCCAACACTTGCTGCGCACCACGTGATACCCCGCCTTGGGCATTGGCATCTTCCAACGCATGGCGTGGGTTTTGTACATATTCATAGCTCAGCCACCACGTCAACATCACCAACATCTGCGTGGCGCTGCTGTCGCGCTCGGTGGGGTTTTGCGTGAGCCAGCCTTTGTCACTCAAACAGTTCAGCAAAATTAAAAAAGCCGCATGTTTATCTGAAAGCACTTGTTTCAGCGCTTGCTCAAGTTGGCGGTATTTTCCGAGCAAATCGTTCAAGTCCCGGTACAAGAAACGGTAGCGCCACACCAACTCAAACAGGGAGTGCAGGAAAAACCAAGCGTCTTCCAAGTCTTTCACATCACGGGCTGCTGGCAGCAGAGCTTTCAACTCGTGTTGGAATTGGTCAAACAAGTGGCTGACGATGTCTTCTTTGCCAGGGTAGTGGTAGTACAGATTGCCAGGGCTGATTCCCAATGTGGCTGCCACCATGGTGGCAGCCACATTGGGTTCGCCAAAGCGGTTGAACAAGCCCAAAGCACTGGCCAAGATGCGCTCGGCGGTTTGACGCGGCGCTTTGCTGGCCATGGGTGCTTAGCTTTTGCGCTCGGCCAGCTGTTTTTCCAGCTGCTCTACACGGGCTTGTAAAGCAGCCACATCTTCTGCGCTGGGCAAACCCATACTTTTCAAAGCCTTGGCCACACGCTCTTCAAAAATACCCTCCAACTTATCCATTTGCCCACTGGCCATTTGTCCCATTTTTTCTGCGGCCTCGGTCATTTTGGCTTGGGCTTGCTGGGTGGTTTGTTGCAGGTGTGAGCCCTCTTTGACCAAGTTTTCAAACACCTTGCCGCCTTCTTCTTGGGCTTTGGCAAATGCCCCCAAGCCAGCCAGCCAGATGTGCTGGGCCGAGTCTTTCATGCGCTGGCTCATTTGCTGGGGGTCAAATTCGGGGGGGATGCTGGCCATGGCGATTCCTTAAAGAGTGAAAATTCATCATAGTGCAGGCCAAGCCATTGGAAACTGCTTTGTATCAAGCGTAGGCCAAAAATTTAAGCCTCTACAATTGTCAAACTTACTAAGACACCCCTGAAACCATGTTGTGGTACGCCGTCCATTCCCGACCCAAGCAAGAACACCGCGCCTTGGAAAACCTGCAAAACCAAGGCTATGAAGCTTGGTTGCCCATGATCACCCTTGAAAAACTGCGCCGTGGCCGTGTGACCGAGGTGGTCGAGCCCATGTTCAGCCGCTATTTGTTCATCCGTCTGGACATGGAGCACACCAACTGGACGCCTATTCGTTCCACCCTTGGGGTAAGCCGTTTGGTGAGCTTTGGCAACCGTCCCGCCCCTATGTCTGACGATTTGATCCAAGCTTTGCGCGACATGCCTGAACGTGCCCCAGAAAAATTGTTGCAACAAGGCCAAGCTGTGCGGGTGATTGACGGCCCCTTGAAGGGCTTGGAGGCTGTGTATCACCAATCCGATGGCGAGTTGCGGGCGATGGTGCTGGTGGACCTGATGAGCAAACAGCACCTGGTCAGCGTGGATACCCAGCATTTATTCCCTGTGACAATCTGAACATGAATACGCATCCGCAGCATATTGCAATCATCATGGACGGCAATGGCCGTTGGGCTAAAAAGCGCTTGATGCCCCGTACCGTAGGCCATGCTCGAGGTGCTGCCAATGTGCGCCAAATCGTCAAAGCTGCCCACGCCGTGGGATTGCGCTACCTCACTTTATTTGCCTTCAGTTCCGAAAACTGGCGTCGTCCGCCAGACGAAGTCTCGGCTTTGATGGGTTTGTTTTTGCAGTACCTTGAGTCTGAGGTGGCCGAAATGAAGGCTGCAGGTATTCGTCTTCGCGTGATTGGCGACCGCAGTGCGTTTGCACCACTGTTGCAGTCACGTATCGACCAAGCCGAGCGCGATACCGCCCACAACACGGGTTTGAACTTAACCATTGCCGCCAATTACGGTGGCCAGTGGGATGTATTGACAGCGGTTCGCGCTTGGCAAGCGGCGCAACCCGATCGCTCACTGCAAGAACTGGACCCTGCCGCTTTGGCCAAGCATTTAAGCACCGCCGACCTACCCGACCCTGAGTTACTGATACGCACCGGAGGTGAGTCGCGCATCAGCAATTTCTTGCTCTGGCAAACCGCCTATACCGAGCTGTATTTCACCGATCTGCATTGGCCCGATTTTGATGACGCTGCTTTGGCCAAAGCCTTGCAGTGGTATGGCCAACGGGTACGCCGCTTTGGCCGCACAGATGAGCAGGTGCAGCATTCCAGCGCGGCTGAACATTCCCCCACCCCAAACCTTGTTATCCAAAAAGGCATCAAGATAGGCTAATATCTTGCCTGCAGGCAATAAGCCACATTAGTTTCGAGCGCCTGCAGCTCGTCCGGGCATTGTGTATGCCCCACTTTCTTAGTTTTAAACACATCACCCACAGGTATCCCTTCATGAAGAATGAAAACCGCGCAACGCATCCCCGCAAGGACCATGCTCAGCCCCGCTGTGGCCGCTGTATTGCCTTGATCGACAGCAACTACATGGCTTGGTTGCTGAAACAAGGCGCTGACAGCGATGCCGAGCCAGAGGCCTACAACCGCCAAGCTCTGATTCCTACCTTGGTGCAGACCTTGAAACAAGCTGGTTTGGGCTTGGATGTGCAACGTGTTTATTGGTATACCGACAACCCCGATAGCCAGTTTCCCCAA
Source organism: Betaproteobacteria bacterium (assembly GCA_009927495.1). GTDB lineage: Bacteria > Pseudomonadota > Gammaproteobacteria > Burkholderiales > Burkholderiaceae_C > Limnohabitans. The sequence goes on along the minus strand of RFMX01000365.1, from coordinate 2,725 downwards.
GACCAAATCGTGCGTGTGCTTGACGTCACCAGTGGCGAACCCAGTGAGGTGGCTTTCAGCGCCATGTCCGCCGACATCGCCCGTTTGTCTGAACGCAAAGCTTGTGAACACCTTCTGATTGCCAGTGACGACGACCGATTGACCGCCAGCATCGATGAAGCGCAGTTGCATGGCTTGAATGTTTACCTGTTGGCCGACGAGTCTGCCCGCCACATGGACCAACTCATCAATGAAGACCCCGCTTGGTGCCGTTTACTGGCGCAAGCCGATCGCCGTGTGTTGCTGATGGCGCAAGCCGCCAAAGAGTTGACCGCCCAGCCGCGTGCCGCTGCCGCGCCTGCTGCGCCGCAAGACCCCGAACTGGTCCGCACCAAGCTGCAAGAAGTGGTTGATGGTTGGTGGGACGACGAACCCGAAGACCTGCGCGAAGATTTGCGCGACGAATTGCGTGGCAGCCATGGCATCCCACAAGAGGTCGATCGCCATATGCTGCTGCGCGTACGCCGCGCCTTGGACCGTCCTTTGAGCTTTCCCGAGAAAAAAATCTTGCGTGAAATGGTGCGCAACAAGGTATTGGGCATCACCGAAGAAAGCCTGCCTGCATGAGCATTTTGGTGACCGGTGGCGCTGGTTTCATCGGCAGCAATTTTGTCCATACCTGGCTGGCGCAGAATGATGAGGTGCTGGTCAACCTCGACAAATTGACCTACGCGGGTAATTTGCGTAACTTGCACGCCTTGGCCAGTGACCGCAGACACCATTTTGTGCAAGGCGATATCGGTGACACCACCTTGGTGAGCCAGTTGCTGGCCACCCACCAACCCCGCGCTGTGCTGCATTTCGCCGCCGAGTCGCATGTGGACCGCTCTATCCACGGCCCCATGGATTTCATCCAAACCAATGTGGTGGGCACTTTTCAGTTGCTGGAATCGGTGCGGGCGTATTGGGCGGGTTTGAACGATCAGTCCCGCCAAGCTTTCCGTTTTTTGCATGTCAGCACCGACGAGGTGTATGGCAGTTTGGCACCCGATGCCCCCGCCTTCAGCGAAACCCATGCTTACGAGCCCAACAGCCCTTACTCGGCCAGCAAAGCCGCATCCGACCATTTGGTGCGTGCCTGGCACCACACCTATGGTTTGCCGGTGCTCACCACCAATTGCAGCAACAACTACGGCCCCTACCATTTCCCCGAAAAACTCATTCCTCTGGTGATCCACAACGCCTTGGCGGGTAAGCCTTTGCCTATTTATGGTGACGGCATGCAGGTGCGCGATTGGCTGTATGTCGAGGACCATTGCAAAGCCATCATGCGGGTGTTGGATGCAGGGCGTTTGGGTGAAACCTATAACGTGGGTGGTTGGAATGAAAAACCCAATATCGAGGTGGTACGTACCCTGTGTGCTTTGCTGGATGAACTTCAACCCCGCGCCGATGGCCAGTCCTACGCATCGCAAATGACCTTTGTGAAAGACCGCCCTGGGCATGACAGACGCTATGCCATCGATGCCCGCAAGTTGGAGCGAGAGCTCGGTTGGCGCCCCGAAGAAACCTTTGAGACGGGTTTGCGCAAAACCGTGCAGTGGTACCTGGCGAACACCGACTGGGTAGAGGAAGTTACCAGCGGCAGTTACCGCGCTTGGATAGGCCAAAACTATGGCAGCTGAGGGCGTGCTGCTGTTTGGCGCCGATGGTCAGTTGGGTCACGAACTGCAATCCGAGTTGTCTGTTTTAGGGCGTTTGATACCCCTGACCTTGGCCGATGTGGATATAGCTGACGCCAAAGATTTACAGGCGGTGATTCGCCACCATGCGCCGCGCTACATTGTGAATGCCGCCGCCTATACCGCTGTTGACAAAGCCGAACAAGAGCCTGACTTGGCGCAAGCCATCAACGCCACTGCCCCGGGCATCATGGCGGCCGAGGCCAAGTCCTTGGGCGCGACCATGGTGCACTACTCCACCGACTATGTGTTCAACGGCCAGTCTGCCCAGCCTTACAAGGAAACTGACGCCACTGACCCCTTGTCGGTCTATGGGCAAAGCAAGCGCGATGGCGATATAGAAGTCATGGCGAAAGCAGGCGCTTTTTTTATCTTCCGCAGTTCCTGGGTGGTGGGAGCACACGGCGGCAACTTTTTGAAAACCATGTTGCGCTTGGCGCAAGAGCGAGACAGTTTGAGTGTGGTTGCCGATCAACACGGCGTGCCCACCTCGGCGCGTTGGATGGCGCAGGTTACCCGGGAAGCTTTGCAACATCCTCAGCATGCTGATTTGAGTGGCCTGTACCACTTGAGCAATGCGGGGCGTACCACCTGGCATGGCTATGCGCAATATGTGTTGACGCAAGCCGCGCAAATGGGTTGGCAACTCAAAGTCAAGCCAGAAGATGTCAAAGCCATTGGCTCGGCAGATTACCCTTTACCTGCTCCGCGACCCGCCAACTCTATGCTCAACACCCACTTGGTGCAGCAAAACTTGGGTTTGACTATTCCCATTTGGCAAACTGGGGTGGACGAGGTTTTGGCCGCCTTGTGGGCGACTAAGGTTTAACGCCCATATTTCCATTCAACGCCGATTTGTAAGCGCCGGTTCATGGGTTCGTGAATAACTCCTTGCGTTCCTAAAAACAAACCATTCACTTTGTCTGAGTCATCCACCCAAGTCCAGCGGACATATGGAGAATAAATTCCGCTGGCGGTGCTGTAATCTAGCTTGGATTGAAGAT
>RFMX01000432.1 GCA_009927495.1 Betaproteobacteria bacterium | reverse complement strand
GGCTCCAAGCTTGGCAAAGTACGGCTGACGCTTAAGGCCACCACGTCGCCTGAGGCAAATGCTGCGGCAGAGCCACTACTGGCGTATTGGCTTAGCGACACATTGCCGCCTGACAAGAGGTTGATACCCGCCCTATCCAAAGCGGTCTTGTTGATGGTGACCACACCAGAGCTAAGCGAGACTGCACTACCGACATTCAAATCTAAGATTTGCCCGTCATCCATGGTGAAGGTCGCCGTTCTTATAGAACTTGAGCCGCCTGCGACGATAGACAAAGAACCTGATTTGGTAAATGTGCCTGAACCGCCCAAGACAACGCCACCACCCGAGGCGCCTTGTTTGGCGGTGGGGGTAGCCACTGTAGGTGTAAGGGCAACTTGTCCGCCCGCCACCGTGGTGCCGCTAGAGACGGTGATGTCGGTGACGTTTGAAAAGCGTGTGGTACTGGTAAAGGTCACATCTATGCTACCCGTTACCTTGCTGGAATTGAAAGACAGTAAAGTACCACTGTAGGTTCCCTTGGTGCTGGCTCCTGTTGTTGCGCCACTGGCGATGTTGGCAAACGCAGCAGCCACTTCGGCACCACTGTTGGCCACTGTTGCGGTGTAGGTTAAGCCCGCCACCGTGATGGTCTGCCCCTTGCTCATCGCTGGGAAGGTCAACACCGATTCTTCAGTGACACCTGTGGCTATGCCAGTAGCACCTCCAGTTTTAATAGCCGACGATGATGAGGTAGGTTTGCCGGCAGTGAACTGGATATTTTCAGCAATATAGGGTTTGGATGTGGTTTTATAAACCGGCTTGATGCCAACACGCTCACCTGTGCTGCCATTCAAGATGGGAAATCCATTCCACTCGGTGTTGTCGGCAATTTGAACGATTTGTTTTTTCAGTTGTTGGAATTCCAAGTCCAAGTAACTGCGTTGCTCATTGTTATTGGTGTCGTTGGATGCTTGGATGGCCAATTCCCGCATACGTTGCAGCATGTCGGTGATTTCGTTGGTTGCGCCCTCAGCGGTTTGAATCAGTGTGATGGCGTCACCAGCGTTACGCATAGCTTGATTCATGCTGCGAATTTGATGCGTCATGCGCGTAGCAATGGCCATGCCTGCGGCATCGTCGCGTGACGAATTGATGCGCTTGCCGCTAGACAATTGCTGCATAGTCACTTGCTGATTTCGCTCGGTTGATTTGAGCGCCGCCTGCGAGAACAATGCTTTAACGTTGGTATTGATGACGGCCATGACTTGAGATAAAGTTAACCTCACCATCTATGCAAAATTTATTCCAATAATAAATATTAAAGAAACAGCGGATTAAAGTTAATTATTATTAATTAATATATATTTAGGCAACTGTCATTTTTGACAACTATTTAGGTCCCACTTGTTGCCTCTGGAGAGTTTGGGAACAGTTTATATTGTTTAAAGAATGGAAAAAAGTTCGCTATCAAATTTCAGTTTTTATTAAATCAAGACTTGGCATAAAGTATCTTGACTGACACCATTGA
>RFMX01000271.1 GCA_009927495.1 Betaproteobacteria bacterium | reverse complement strand
GCGCTCCACCGAGGGCGTGGGTTCACGTTTTGCCGAGTTGTCGGGCCAGCTGAATTTGGTGTCTAGCGAAACCCGCCAAGCTTTAGACAGCTCTGCCGGAGAGCTCAACACCTTGACCGAGCAGTTGTCTTTGGTCAACCAACAATTGACCAAGGGCACCACCTTGGACAGCCAGCCGCCTGAGCTTTTGGACAGACGCGACTTGTTATTAAGACAAATCTCTGAATATTCACGCATCAAAACCAGTTTCACTGCCAACGGCATTGTGTCGGTCAGTTTGGGCACCACCATGAAGCAAAGCTTGGTGGTCGATGGCATCAAGTCGCGTCCGGTTGGCATGGACCCCAATTCCAACAGCAAGTTGGACATGGTGATCGACCCCTATGGCAATACCGAACCTTTGGCCGGTGCCAGTGGTGGCACCTTTGGTGGGCTCAACACATTCATTTCGCAGGTGCTGGAACCTGCACAAAAAAACCTGGACTTCTTGGCACAAACCTTTGTGGACGAGGTCAACAAGATTCAGAAAAACGGTATTGATGGCTATGGCGACATGGGTTCGCCCTTGCTGAAAATCGACGTCACTGCGGTGAACAAAGCCCAGGGCATTGGCATGGTGTTGAGTGACCCTATGCGAGTTGCTACCGGCGCATTGTTCCGTGTCTCCGAAAGTAACGATAACGCCAGCGATGTCAAAGCCAAAGTGGCATATACGCCACCGGCTGCGCCTTTGGGCGTGAGCAATGCCAGGCTGATCAACAACCCCTTCACCTCCACCCCTGTGCCTATCGAGGTCGGTGGCGGACGTTTGTTTGCGCCTGTCACCACCCTTTCTGCGGGCATGGAAAACCCTGTCATTTACCTAGACAACGTCAAGCCTGGCCAACAGCTGCAAGTGCTGACCTCAGATGGTCGTCATCTGATTGGCAGCGAGATGTCGATTGACGAGAAGTACCAAGTACTGACCAAGGAAAATGGTTTCAGCGACCCTGTGACATTCAGTGATGTGTATTTGAATAAATCCGGCGTCAATGGCTATTTGCAAACCCATGTGTTTTATGGCGCCAAAGGCAGCGTGGTGTATGCCCAGCAGTTTGACCGGCTGGGTCAGCCTATGCCGCCGACCCCCACACCTGCCAAGTTGGAAACAGCGCACATACAGCAGTTGCAAGCGGGCTCAGAGGGTTTGACCCTGATTGCCGCTGGTGCCATCAAACTCAATAACAGCGACCTTGGCCCCTTGACATTGGCTGCCAATGAGACCTTGACGCCCCAGAAAGTGGCTACTTGGTTACAAAAAGGCATGACTGACAACAAGATCACCGATATGAAGGTCGAGGTCTTTAACCAAATCCGCTTCAACGCAGCGGCGCTGGACTTTCGCAAAGCCCTGTCACTCAACGGCATCAAGATTGGCACGGTCAACCAAGATGCCAAAGTTGCCAATGAATACAAAGACTTGCCCAGCATGGTCAAGGCGATTCAAGCCGCACAAGACAAAACGGGAGTTACCGCACGAATTGCCGATAACGGCGATTTGATTTTGGAAAATGCCTTGGGACACGAAGGTGAAACCATCACCTTGGGTCCCAAAGACAGCAATGGCCAGTCCTCCAATGCTTTCAATTTGAATTTGAGCGGTGCCAACGGCGTGATCCAAGGCCAAGTTCGTCTCACGCGTACCTTGGGCGACCCTGCCAAGTCGGATATACGTTTGTCCTTTGGCAGCACCTCGCCTAATGCGGGTTCACCTTTTGATTTGAGCATGGTGGGTTTGAGAACAGCCGCCTACATTGAAGGCAAAGTGCCCGATGACTTGCAAGTGTTTGTGACAGGCGAAGGTAAAGCCTCGGTCGCTGCCAGTTTCTCGGGGCAACCCGCTGATCCGCAGCAGAAACTGCGCTCACAAAAGCTCATCGTGTCGTTTGATGCGCCTAGTCACTACACCATCAAAGACGGTGCCACAGGCACAATCTTGGCGGAAAGAAATTACGACACCAGTGTGCTCAACCCTGTGGTCAATTACCAAGGTTTGGCCATTCAATTCACCCGTGCCCCTGATGTGGGCGATGTGTTTGAGGTGGATGGCAACCACGATGGTTTGGGCAACAACGAAAACATGTTGGTCATGGCCGATTTGTCCAAAAAAGGCGTGATTGGCAATAAAAGTTTTTCGGATTCCTACATTGATCAGGTCAACACAGTGGGCAACGCGGCTCAGCAGGCCAAGATCACGCAACAAGCTTTGACTGTGGTGAACGATCAGGCCAAGCAGTCACGCGACAAAGTCTCGGGTGTCAACCTCGATGACGAAGCCGCTGACTTGATTCGTTTTCAGCAGGCTTACCAAGCTGCTGCCAAGTCATTGCAAATCTCGGGTCAGTTGTTTGACTCGATTGTTCAAATTCGCTGAAGGAGATTACAGCCATGGTGATGAAAGTCTCGACCAGCATGTTTTTTGATAAAGCCAGCAAGCAGCTTGGCAATGTTCAAGGTGGCTTGGCAAAAACCCAAGAGCAGTTGTCGACGGGCAAACAAATCAACAAGCCCAGTGATGAGCCCGACAAGGCATCCTTGATCACACGCTTGGAGTCTGAGATGGCGCGTCAAAAAAGCTACCAAAGTAATTTGAAGTCGGTCAACATCCGTTTACAAGCCGAAGAAACCGCACTGAAAAATACCAGTGACGTCATGTTTCGATTCAAAGAGTTGGCGGTGCAAGCCGGCAACGACACTTTGAGTACGGCTGATCGCCGCACCATTTCTTTGGAGATGGTGCAGCTCAGAGACCAAATCTTGAGTCTGGCCAACTCGCAAGATTCCAATGGCAATTTTTTGTTTGCCGGTTCGCGTGTAGGGCAAGCGCCATTTGGCCAAGACGCCAAGGGGAGGGTGGTTTACCAAGGCGACCAAAGCCGTATGGTGGTACCCGTGGGCGACAACCGCCGCATGAATTTGAATATCCCAGGCTCAGACGCCTTTGTGCATTTGGTGCGTGATGATGGCAAGGGCCGCAAGATAGGCGTGGGCTTTTTCCAAGCCTTGTCAGACATGGTGGACGCGGTGGCCACTTCCGCCAGACCCAATATCCAGCGCGGCATCAAAGAGCTTGACCGTATGCAGCAAGGCATCAGTGACGCCAACGCACAGGTGGGTACTGATATGAACGTGATCGATTCACAAAACAGTGTGCTCGATGAAATCAG
>RFMX01000267.1 GCA_009927495.1 Betaproteobacteria bacterium | reverse complement strand
ACCAATGCTCCGCCGTAAGTTTCCACTGTCGATTTGGGATCAGACAGTACATTCAGCATGGACATGGCCTCGTTGTAGGCGGTCACCACATCTTGGACTTTGGACTTCAAACCCGAGTTGTCACGGGTCAATTCAACCGAGGTGGTACCAACGGCTTTTAAGTTCAAGCTGACGCCTGTCAAAGCGTCACCCACTTGGTTGCTAGAGCGGCTGTAGCTCACCCCATCAATGTCAAACAATGCATTGGTTGAGCTTTGCTGTGCAGCGGTGACATTGACCACCTTTGAAGTGCTGTCTGTTAAAGAAAAGGTGTTGGCAGCACCGGTCTTGCCTGAGAGAACGATTTTGTAGTCGCTGCCGGTGTAAACCAATTGGGCTTTGACACCGGTCACAGGTGCGTTGCCGTTGATTTCTTTCACGATATCAGTGGGGTTGGTCGCTGCAATGGTTTGGGTACCCGTTACGCCGCCATAGGTGTATGCAAGGCTCAAACTGCCTGTGGTCAAACCCGTGATGGCAGTGGTGGCATCTGAAAAACCTGAAGTTTGATCTATACCAAACACCGCTCGCTGTGGCTTGGCAAGTTGTGTGATGGTCAAGGCGTGTGAACCTTCTGTGGCCGTGGAGCCTGCGGTAGCGGTGACGGTTGCTGCGTTGCCCACACTGGCGACGGCACCATCAAAACTACGCTCATCTTTCAAGGCATTAAGCGCGTTTTGCACCCCTGTAGCAACATAAGCAATAGCTGCATAACCCGAAATACGCGTCTCGTTTTTGTTGATCTTGGCATTGATGGCATTGGCTTTGGGTACACGCTCAGCATCCGTCAAGTTTTGCGCCAAAGACGCTACGTCCACACCGGATCCCGTGCCCAAGGCCGTGATAAGTTTTTGCGCGTTGGTGCGGTTATTGGCCGCAACACTGGCTGCAGTGACAAGCGCCGCAGGAACTGCAGAAGTTCCACTTGTGGATGCGCTGGATGTGACAGATGTGGCCATGGGTCAACTTTAAAGTTAGATCAGTCTTATCGACTCATGTTGG
>RFMX01000183.1 GCA_009927495.1 Betaproteobacteria bacterium | reverse complement strand
GAAATACCGCCCGCCAAGCACAAAGATGAGAGTGAAAGAAAAGCGTCCCCTGCACCAATACGGTCGATGACCCTGGACGAAAGTGCTGGAACTTTGTGGAATTGACCAGCAGCAGCGTCATAAGTCACCACACCCTTGGTGCCACGAGTCACCGCAAAATGCGATACACCCAACTTGTCCGCCACTTCTTGGCATACCAATTCAAGATCATCCATGCGGTTATGTGCTGCCAATCGCAATTCAGGTTCATTCAATGACACATAGTCAGCTCGCGTATAGCGATTGATCACATGAAAGCCTCGGTTGCCACTGTTGATTTGTGTATTCACTGCTAAAAAAGGTGCTTGCGCACAAATGACAGGAATCATCTTGTTATTGATAAAGCCATTACCAAAGTCGGCCACGATCACCACATCAAATTGCGATAAATGGTCTTTCATCCAAGGCAAAACCACTTCATCCAGATCTTGAATCTGAGGGTTATCTTTAAAGAAATAAACTTCGAATAATTTCGCCAAGTCCCCATCAACAAAACGACGCTTGGTCACAGTGGGCGCATCTTTGAAATAGGCAAACACTGGATTGACATTGGGGCTTAACTTGCTTCGAACATAGTCTTCGTGACTGTCGTGGTCACCCAATGCAGTCAGCAGTGTGACGTTTTGTGCAAATTGTGCAACATGGTTGGCCACTGCCAATGAGCCGCCAGCAAATTGTTCGTTGTTGTCATATTGAACGGCCAATACATTGCCTTTGCCCGTTTGGCCTAATGGCGATACGTAATGGTATTGATCGATGATGGCGTCACCGATGACCAATACCTTGAGCTTGGCCAGTTCATCCAAGCTGCTTAAAATATTTTTGCAACTGTTGGTTTTACCAAAGTCATTTAAAAAATAACGGGTTTGCTCCGGAAAAACGCCGAAATGGTCATTGAGCAATTTGCTTGAACTGAAAACAATTTCGTCTGTAAAGACAACACTTCCACCAAATTTTTCGGTAATTTCAATCTCTCGTTTGATATTACCTGTCACATCATCTTCAGTATTTTTGTAGTCACTTCCCTTGACATAAAAATCTGGTCTCAGCAAGCGAATGACATTGACTGCTGTTTGCTTGTTGTTGATGGCAACATAGTCAACACACTCCAGAGCCGCCAGATTTTCTGCCCGCAAGTCAGCATTGAAAACGGGTCGGCCAGGACCTTTATTGACATGCTCATCAGCTGTCAATGTCACAAATAATTTTTCGCCATTTTTCTTGGCTGCCTGCAAATACCTGATGTGACCTGTATGCATCAAATCAAAGGTGCCATGGCACAAGACTATTTTTTCGCCTTGCTGTTTATGCCGCAGTGCCAACTGCGACATTTCAAACATATCAAAGACTTTGTTCGCTTGCATGAACTCGCTCCTTCAATTCAGCGCCAATGCGATCCGATATATGGTGCAAAATAAATTGGTGTCCTACCTCTATCAGTCCGTAATCATTGGAATCTACCCAGATATTCAAATCGCCAGATTCTCGAACCGGATTGGAACTTGAAAACCCAGTTAGTGTGATGCTGTAAGCACCTTTGTTTTTTGCTTTTGAAGTTGCATTCACAATATTGGCTGATTTACCTGAACTGCTAATGGCTATCAGCACATCGCCAGGATTGAGCACCAGATCAAGCATACGAGCCATTGCATTTTCGTAACCGTAATCATTGGCCATACAAGTCAACAAAGAACTCTCGTGCAATGTACTCGCCTTGAGTTTGCACACATTGGCAAAATCAGTCACGGCATGTGCCGCAATTCCCGCACTTCCGCCATTTCCAATCACATACAAATTCCGCTTTTCCTCACGTATTTGCATCAACTTTTCAACAACCAAATCCAAGCCCAATTCAAAAGAATGAACCTGTTTGTTTTTAATAGAAATTTTTGTGTTTGAAAGCACATTCTTGAATTGTTCAAGGTGCTGCATATAGGATTGAAACATGTTATTTCCCCAGGTATTTAAACCAAGTTTTGGTTGCAGTGTCTATGCTGTTGATGTTCCACACAGGTGCGTCATTCCAATCATCTAAATGGGCCAGCATGTTGGAGACACCCGCTTGCAAATCAACTTTCGCTGTCCATCCAAAGCTTGATTGAATTTTGCTTACATCCGCAAAAGTGCAATCGGGTTCACCGGGGCGCTTGGGTATGTAGACCACTTCACTGTCCAGCAACTCAACCAATGAATTGACGCTGTAATGATTTCCACTGCCTACATTAAAGACTTCGCCACTTGCATTTGAAGATGCGGCAGCTATAAATGCAGATGCCACATCAGTGACGTAGGTAAAGTCGCGGCTTTGACTTCCGTCACCCACCACAGTCAGTGGATGACCTTTTATTTTCTGAGCTAAGAAAACGCCAAACACCGCTCCATAAGCGCCACTTGTGCGTGAGCGTGTTCCGTAGACATTAAACAAGCGCAGTGAAATGGCCGATAAACCAAATACCTTGGACCAATGCATCACCAATTCTTCGCCCATGTATTTGGTCAATGCATAGGGATACTGAGCATTGATGGGGCTAGTCTCTGGTGTTGGATAAATATCTGGTATGCCGTAACTGGATGACGACGCTGCATAAATGAGTTTTTTGATATTGGCGTTTTTTGCGCTCTGCAACACGTTCATGGTGCCGCTGACGTTAACGTTGAAATACAGTTCAGGATTTTCGATAGACGGGACAATATCTGCTACGCCCGCTAAATGAAACACCCAGTCTATATTTTCAAACAGAGGTTCAATTGCGTTGCGATCAACAATATCTGCTTGAACAAAAGCACAGTTAGGGTGTTGCAGCGCCAACTCTAAATTTTTCAGACGTCCACTGCTGAGGTTGTCGACCACACAAACATCGTGCCCAGCATCTAGTAATTGGTCAACCAAATGACTGCCAATAAACCCTGCGCCTCCAGTGACCAAGCATTTCATTTTTAATTCTCAAATAAAGTTGACGTGCTCTACCTGTCCTTCTTGCAGACGGAACAGGTAGCGGTTGACCTCATCCATGCGGCAATTCACACGGCATTGCTTGATATTGAGTTTTTCTCGAACAAAGTGAAAATTTTCTTCACGCTTTGCGCCTTGCCAAATAGCTTTAAAACCTTCGGTATTGATATTGCCGTACTTGAATTTTTCATCCATCAAGTAAGCACTGCACCCATAAACGTCGCCATCAGCCATGATGTAGGCCCAAAAAAATGGTGTGGCATTGCACTTTGAATATCGGTCGTCGGTTTGCGTTGTTTTTTTCATGGTGTTTTCACGAAATACCACATGAAAGTCTTCGGTATTGAGCTTTTGTAGCTGTTCTGCCAATGCCATATGAGCGCTGTAATCAATCCCTTGGTACAAACGGGTATCGCTGAACATATGTTGGGAATAAGGTTTGATGACCAGATAGTCCAAACCAATTTCGTCTCTGCAAATCTGCGCTAGCTGCTCCATCTCAGTCGCGTTTTCAGGCAACAACAAAGTCTGCACGCCAATCACACAGTTCAAATTTTTGGATCTTTTGGCTGCCACCGCTTGCTTCAGATTGCCAATTACTCTTTGAAAATCTTTTTCTTTGGTGCGGTGTACTTTGGCGTAGGTTTCTGCAGTCCCAGCATTGAGAGACACCTTCATCCAAGATGTCAGAGGTAATGATCTGTCAATAAATTCAGCATTCACCACAGTTGCATTGGTAGTGAATGAAACATCGATGCCAGCCGCTTTGGTAGCTTCCACCATGTCGTTTATTTTTTTGTGCAGCAGGGGTTCGCCTTCACCTGCATACATGATGCTTTTGACACCCAAGGAGCCCATTTCATGAAGCCGTTCAGAAAATAAACCGGCATCCAACATATTGCTTTTATAGCCAATGTAGTCAACCGCGCAAAAGGTACAGCGATGGTTGCATGCACCCACGGGTGAAACTTCAATATAGATGGGATAGACTGATTTAGCCTTTTCCCAGCTGTCTTGAACGTCTAAAAATTGAGCCACCCTTTTGGGGTGGTAAATCAATTTATGGCTGTCAATTGCATATTTATCCATGTTTATCCCGCACTCTTTTTTGATGTTTAACCAGCTCAATGCCTCAACTTCAACGTCAAATTTTCGACAAATCGGCAATAAATGAATTAAAAAGATCTAAAACATTTTTGCCATGTATTGAATAATGCAAATTTCAGGCCAGCGCTAAGCTGCGCAGTCTTGTTCTCTGTATGAAGGGGCCAATATGTCCGAAACCTTGCCTTTGAGCGTTTGCATGATCGTGCGCAATGAATCCCACCATTTGCCAAAGGCTCTCGCGTCGGTCAAAGGCATTGCTGCAGAAGTCGTGGTGGTCGACACTGGCAGCACTGACGACACCGTGTCCATTGCCACAGCCATGGGTGCCAAAGTTTTACATTTTGATTGGATAGACGACTTTGCCGCTGCGCGCAATGCAGCCCTTGAAGCGGCCAAACATCCTTGGATATTGAGCCTTGACGCCGATCAGCAGTTGGCCGTTGGCAGCGCGAGTGCGTTGAAAACCGCCCTTCAACGCACCGACTGCATGGCGCAAGTGGTAACCATTGATTTGTACGGCCCTTCCACCTTAAGCCCAGAACAGACCATGGGTCAGTCTGAGGTAGAGCTTGCCTTCAAGTCACTGCGTTTGTTTCGAAATCACCCCCAAATCCGCTTTTCGGGACGGGTACATGAAGACGTTTCCAAAAGCTTACTTACCCTAGGCCAAAGCCATTGGCCAAATTCTGACGTGGTGTTGGCGGACCACGGCTATGCTCAGCCTGAAGAACGGGACCGCAAACGCCATCGCAACTTGCTTTTGCTGCGTCGCGTTCACCAAGAGCAACCGAACGAAATTTTTCCTGCCTACAAATTAGCCACCACCCTGCTGCACGAGTACCCCGAGGAAGGTCACCAGGTACTGC
>RFMX01000184.1 GCA_009927495.1 Betaproteobacteria bacterium | reverse complement strand
AATTATTTAAAAGCAGCAGAGTGGTTAACCACCAAAGGGGTCTACGTTGTCCGGATGGGCGAAGTGATTTCAACCCCACTGCAAACAAACAATCCGATGATCATCGACTATGCAACTAAACACAGAACTGATTTTGGGGATGCTTTTCTCCCTGGAACCTGTGATTTTTTCATTGGCAATACAGCTGGCTTGTTTTTGGTGTCAACCATCATGTCTCGTCCAGTTGCAGGCGCAAATTTTGTTCCCTTTGACCATACTCCGTTGTTAAAAGAAGATGTTTTCATTCATAAAAATCTATCTATTCCTTTCAATTTAATTCATGAGATTGGATTTGAAATGATGGAAAACAACATGGCAACGCTTCAGGAAGTACTCCAAAAAAATAATGTATTGATTGAAGAAAATACGTCAGATCAAATTTTGGATTTAACTGTAGAGATGTACGAGCGATTGACAAACACTTTTACGCCTAACCTCAATAGTGAGCTTTTAAAAAATAAACTCAGGTCATATTGGAAACCAACAGCACGTTCATATGGCTATGTATGCAATATCACCTCAAAGTTTGTTGATGAAAAGAAACATCTTTTTTCATAAATCGCTATACCAAAACTTTTACAAAAAATTATGATGTAACGGCAACTTGCCAACACCTTTTTCAATCAATGCAATTCCTTTTGCATGGTTATCCAAGGCAGTACTGACATAGTGCTGAATAGGCAATGTACCCATCATGGTTTGTGCATCAAAGTTTTCAGATGCCAAGTAATCCATGGCTCGCCAATATTGGGGGGATTTAAAGATGTCTTTGAATCGCTCTTCTGTAAAGTTGCCAATGTGTAACTTAGAGTATCTTGAATTGAAAAACATGCCTGATGGCGCTACCAAACCGCTACCACTGATTTGCAATAAAAACTGGGGGCCAAAAAAGCGTTTGTAGGTGGGCTTGTCACCGTCTTTGATCTTGTTCCACTTGACAATGATTTTGGTTTGCTCATTGCTCATGGCTTCTGCCTGCTCCAGCAGTCCATGCAAAGACTCGTATTGGCTGTAATCTATACCCAGCGTTCCCTGCTCATCATCTGAGCAGTGCTTGATCACTGCATAGTCCACACCCAAATCAAGACCCAATTGAGCAAAGGCAATGATCTCGTCTTTTAAATCAGGCATCAACACCATTTGTATGCCCAGCGTCACGGGCAAGTCCAATTTTTTCTTGAGATCAACTGCGTATTTGATATTTTTCATCGCCTTATCAAAGACATGGGTGTGCTCTGGGCCTTTGTACATGATCTTGGCATAACTCTCTGCTGTGCCTGCTGCAACGGTGAAGCGGATCCAAGTCATATGTTCAAGAATGGCATCCACTTTTTCAGGACCCCACTCCCAAGCATTGGTGGCATTGCCGACATCAATACCCAGTGTTTTGGCATGCTGAATAAATGGCACATAGGCTGGCGATAAAGTGCTCTCTCCATCAGACACCAAGGAAACGCTTTTGACGCCGATTTCAGCAAAATCATCTAACAGGTGCAAAGCATGTGATGTTTTGATGCTGCTTCGCGTTTGCGACTCTTGCATCATTGCGTAGCAAAATGAACACATGGCACTGCAGGCTCGGGTCAGTGACATGTCCACACTGACCGGTGCAATTCGCTCACCATGAGACCAAGCCTCGACTCTGTCGTGGTGGTATGAAAGTTTGTGTGAATCGAGTATCAATGCACCCGCTTTGGTGGCAACAGCTGTGTTCATGATTTCACCTCAATACCGCGCAAATTGCGCAATGAATTTTTATCGCCTAAAGCCTCAACCCAAACAGTGATGCCTTGGTCAATCTCACTTTTGAGCGCTGCTTCTAAATCCAGCAGTAACAATCCTCGTTTGGAAACAGCCACCGGTTCCGTGAATCGAATAATCACTTGGCCATCATTTTTAATACTGACCACTTCGCAAACCTGACATTCTTTTGATTGAATAACCTCAATGATGGCGGATTTTCTGTCTGCGTAATCCATTGTTCTCCATGGGTCTTTAACCTCAGGGGTATCGGCCATAGCCGCTAGATACAAGGCTGATGATTTCATTTTTAAAAGGGTCCTACAAAATTAAGATGCGGTACATCGTGCCGCCCTTGGCGCAAAAGAGATTGCTGCATGGACAGTTGTTGTGTTGGAGATGGCTGTACATCCAGTTGTGCCAAAACAGCTTCAACCAAATTCAGTGCAGTTGGGTAATAGTGCTCGGTCATGCTGGGCGCTGAAGGTGCTGGATAGTCTGGCAAGCAAACTCGCGTAGGCGCTTTTTTCAATTGACCAAATGTGGCTTGCAGCACTTCGGTAATCAGTTCACCTGAAATACTCCCGGTTTTTTGTGCGGTATCCGTTACCACCAAATGGCCTGTTTTACGAACGGACTGAATCACGCTGTTGGTATCTAAAGGTCGAACACTGCACATATCAAGCAATTCAATTTCAATATTGAATTCACTTAACAATGTTTTGGCTGCCAGCAGAGCATCAAAGTTGGCGTACGAAAAAGCTGCCACTGTGACATGTTGACCCGTGAGTCGACACTGTGCCCGGTCTAGGGGCACGCGGTACATCATCTCCGGCACCTGGTCTTTGATGTTGTGCAACCAACGGTGTTCAATGAACAAAACAGGGTTGGGATCCTCAATCGCAGCAATCATCATCCCTTTGGCGTCATAAGGTGTGGTTGGCATCACCACTTTGAGGCCAGGCACTTGTGCAAACATGGCCTGCAAACTTTGAGAATGCTGAGGTCCTTGCCCCCAGCCACGGCCCACAATCATGCGCACTACCAGTGGAACACTGGACTGTCCATTGAACATATAAGACCATTTGGCCGCGTTATTGACCAGTTGATCCATTGAAAGCAATGCAAAGTCCAAGCGCTGGTGAACCAACACGGGTCGCATGCCTGTCAAGGCTGCACCAATGCAAATACCGGTCATGCCGTTCTCTGACAAGGGCATGTCAAACACACGATTTTTACCGTGTGTTTCTTGCAATCCTTTGGTTGAATGAAATATGGCTTTAGGGTCAGGC
>RFMX01000214.1 GCA_009927495.1 Betaproteobacteria bacterium | reverse complement strand
GAATGCCGGTGATCTGATGATCAATGGTTTTGCAATTCGAGCCACTGCGGACAGCGATGACACGGCCTCGCTAGCCAAAAGCGGATTGGGCAGCATTGATAGCAGCGACAAACGCAGCAGTGCGATTGCCTTGGCCATGGCCATTAACGACAGCCAAACTCAAACCCATGTCACTGCATTGGCACAAGGGCCTTTGCTGCAAGGTGTGGCCATGTCGATGATTAACGGTACAACGACGTTGATGATCAACAACTCAACGGTCTCGGTGACACTCATTGCCTCGCAAACTGCTGCACAACGACTCACTGCAGTGTTAGCAGCTGTCAACACAGGAACAGACACACATGGCGTAAAGGCATCTCTGAATGACCTGGGTGGCATCAACCTGACTACCGTAGATGGCCGTAACCTGTCGATACAAATTGGCTTGGGATCAGGAATGACCAATGCCGATTTGGGATTAAACGCTGACATTCCCAGCAGCTCAGTCGCACCGCCAGGATATAAAACCTACTATGGAAGTGTCACCCTTCAATCGCGTGAGCCCTTCACCATGGCACCAGGTGCTAATGGTTACTCAAGTTCATCCAACTTTAAAGCCTTAGGCTTTTTAGAGGGTCATTACGGCTATGAAAGCACGGGGCAATTGAGTTTTCAGGTTGGCGCTAGACGCTATCAAACCATCAATATCGACATGCCCGACTTTGGCAGCCAGGGCGGTCTGACTGGGTTGATCACCGCTGACGCTCAACTGGGTAACCCCATCGTTGGGATTGCCACACCCGAAGCCGCCACAAAAACGATCGAGTTGTTGGACCGCGTGATGCAAAAGGTTAACGAATCTCGTGCAACCATGGGTGCAGTCACCAACCGTCTAAACCATGCCATGGACAATATCACCAATGTGTCTATGAACACCAGCAACTCACGCAGCAAGATTGAAGATACGGACTATTCACTGGCGTCTTCTGAGCTGGCTCGCGCACAAATCATTCAACAAGCTGCCACTGCGGTATTGGCACAAGCCAACGCCAGTCAACAGATTGTTTTGAAGTTGTTACAACAATAAAAAAGGTCCTTTCGGACCTTTATGCAATTAGCTTTTGTGCTGAGACGCTGGATGATGTGCGTCGATAAACGTCTTTAAGAACGTCTTTTCAGACAGTAACTCTTCATGGTCTGGAAAATATTGCAAACCTTCTTCGACCACCTCAAATGCCCTGGCTGGCTCCAGATTACAACGCAAGGACCTGGCCAAAACAACGAACGTTAAAACCGGAGAATTTACACCTTGCATACGTCTGAGCTCTTCAAGCAACTCCACCGCCAAGGACCAATCTTTCCTGGTACTGGCCAATAAGCCCGTGACGGCCAATATATCCTCCGAATAGGGGTACAGGTTGAGCGCTGCTTCACCCATCAGGTAAGCAAACTCATCTTTGCCATCTCGCATCAAGGCTTGAATGGTTTGGCAAATTTCGGCCGGTGTGTAGCGCGATAAATCGCGTTCATTGACCATGGCGCCAAGCTGTTGCTTGGTTGATATTTCTTGGAGCAGTAATGACATTTTGTTTACTCACTTGAATGACTGACCATCACTTATGCAAAGAACATGCCACTGGCCTTATCCAATCTTGTACATAGGCATGCATATTGCTGAATGAGATGGAAAACGAATCACGCTCGAAACATCTACTTTTGAATTAATTAAGGTCTTGCATTAGTCTTTAATGATTCAACATGGATGTCGATTTCTTGACAATAATCCATGCAATCCAATGAACACAACTTTTCAAAAAAATATCGATGCTTTCAAGTCCCGCTTCAAGTGGAACGATGAAGCTATCGAGGCATTGAGAACGAAACCGTTTGACTTTCAGCAAGCACCCTGCATCCGCAACAGTCCGGTGGGTTTGCCCAATATTTATTACGGTGAAGGCGAGAGTGAGTTGTCTGTGTTCGATGACCGCAACCCTTATGCAGATATACAAAGTGCCTTGAAGCAATTTGAGGGAAAGAAGATTTCCCATGTGATCAGCTTTGGGCTGAATTTTGGATTTTTAACCGAAGAGGTTTTAAACCAATACACCGAATTACAGCGCATCGTCATCGTAGAGCCTTCAGGTGCTTTTTTCTTAGAGCAATTGGAGGTTATGGATTTGAGCTCGCAAATTGCGAATGAAAAAGTGTCTTTCATCATTGGCAACAATGTCTCAGAATCTGTTGGTCTTTTGGCGCCGCATTTTCAAATTGCCAGCGCGGACATGCAGGAATGGGGCTTTGCGCTGCTCCCCCATGCATTGCAGTTGTACGGTGAATTTTCCAAAGAGTTTATTGCGCAGTTTGGCAATTTGATGTACTACCAAAAACTCAATGCCAACACCGCAACCGTGTTTGGTAACAAGTTTTTAAAAAACTATCTAAACAATGTGACCCACCTGCCACAGTCTCATTATGTGTCACAAATTGAGGGTAAGTTTGATGGCGAACGTTGCGTGATCATCTCTGCAGGGCCATCATTGGAAAAACAATTGCCTTTGCTCAAGGCCATTCAAAACAAAATTGTGTTGGTATCGGTTGGCGCTGCACTGCCAACCCTGCATGCCCATGACATTCATCCGCATTTTGTTATTTTGATCGATCCCATTGAGCTCAATATCAATGATTTTTCCTCTGGCAAGTTCAAACACGAGATTTTGGTCAGCTCATTGGTCGGCAACTCATCTGTGGTGGCCAACTTTAAAGGTAAGAAATTTTTCACGCAGTTCAGTCAAGCTTTTGATGAAGCACCCAGCAATCCTTTTGGAAAAATGTGTCACATGGACAGTGCAGGCTCAGTGGCCAATTGCGCCTATGCGTTTGCCAAGATCATCGGCATGAAATCCATTGCTTTTGTGGGTCAAGACTTGGCTTACACAGGCGGCGTGAGTCACGCCCTGGGTCACCAACAAAGAGAAGACAAAACGCCTGAAGACATGGAGAAAGACAGCGGTATGAAAAAGGTCGCTGGGTATTACGGTGACACTGTTTACACCACCATCGCCATGGATGTCTTCAAAGCTTGGTTTGAAGCACGCTTTGCCGCAGACAAAGACATCACCGTATTGAATTGCACCGAGGGTGGCGCCATGATCAAAGGGTCTATACAACAACCACTGCAAACCCTTGCCGATGAAGTACTGCCTATGCCAGACATCAACATCAGTGAGCGCCTTGACATACCTTTGGTGCAAATCCCGAGTGTCAAATCTTTGTTTCAAAAAGATTTGGCGGATATCAATTCGGTGTCGCAGATTTTATCGGCCAGTTTGAGCAGTTTTAACCAGGTGAAGAAAAACGATCAAGATCAAAAAGCCATGACCAAGGCCATCAAAATGTTGACGAGCTTTAAAGACTATTTGACCAAGGTCGAAAAATCATCTGCCCCTCACGTCAATTACATCATGACACGCGCTTTGCTGAATTTGTCCAAAGAGAATATCTCAGAATCCGACAGCAGTTTGGAAGTCATCAATAAACTCAAACCACACCTCACGGACCTGCGAAAAGGTTGCGACGAATATTCCACTATGTTGCTTGAAGTGCTGAAAAGTTTACGTAAAAATCCATCACTCAACTCCTGATATGAACTCCCTCAAAACCGCATCGACCGACAGGCAAAAACCAGGCTGGTGGCGCAGTGCTGTGCTGTATGAAGATGCGCAGATTGAGCACGCGATTCGAAATTTGGAAGAGACTGGGTACCAAATTGTGCTGGTCACTGACGCTGCAGGGAAATTTTTAGGCACGTTGACTGACGGTGATATACGTCGCGGCATGCTTGCTGGTTTGGCGCTGAACACGCCGATCAAACAAATGATCAATCCCAAGCCATTGATCGCTCCAGTC
>RFMX01000367.1 GCA_009927495.1 Betaproteobacteria bacterium | reverse complement strand
CATCATGGCCAATTTAATGCCTTCGAGTTCTATCGAAGCTTTGGTGATGTCTTTTTCTACGCGGCTTACCAAGTCTTGCAAATGCAAAATAAATTGACGCTGATTTGTGGTGTCGACCATGCTGTGCAGCAAAGCTTGGGATTCAATCGCACGCTTTTTGTAGTCATCCAACAGGGTATCCATGCGATGGCGACTTTCCTGCAAGGCCCGTAATTTTTTTTGGGCGTCTGCATAGGAACGCTGTAAGAGTTCCTCGGTGTCCTTGGCCTTTTTGGTCAGTACAGCCCAACAACTACGCACCTGCATTGTGTATTCCCATCATGATTGGTTGAGCAAGTCACGCAATTGTGCACGAGTGACCTCGTAATCTTCGCAGATGTGCATGTCTTGTCGCAGAAAATTCACAATCCTGTCGTGCAAACGAATGGCTTCGTCTAGTTCAGGGTTAGAGCCATTCTCATACGCCCCAACCTGAATCAAGTCCACATTTTGCTGGTACAAAGACCACAAACGGCGTAGCTTGTTAGCAGACTTCAAGTCTTCGCTGCTAAGCAAGGTTTGCATCAAGCGAGAGATAGAGCCCGTCAAATCAATGGCAGGGTAATGCGCCGAGTCAGCAAGTTTGCGCGACAACATCACTTGCCCATCCAATGAAGCACGGGCAATGTCCACAATCGGGTCGGCCGCATCGTCGCCCTCGGCCAGCACGGTGTAAATCGCGGTGATAGAGCCGTGACCATGTCGGCCAACGCCGCCACGTTCGATCAAATTGGGCAATAAGCCAAACACCGAGGGCGGATAACCTTTGGCTGTGGGTGGCTCGCCAATGGCCAAACCAATCTCGCGCTGGGCATGGGCGACACGGGTCAAACTGTCGCACAGCATCAAAACATCTTTGCCTTGGTCGCGGAAATATTCGGCGATCACATGGGTTAAGTGGGTGGCTTTCAAACGCAAAACCGGTGAGACATTGGCGGGTGCGGCAATGACTACCGATTTGGCCAAGCCCTCTTCGCCTAAGGACTCTTGAATAAACGCCTGTACCTCACGGCCTCGCTCACCAATTAAACCGATGATGACAATATCAGCCTTGGTGAAACGGGTGAGCATACCCAGCAACACACTTTTACCCACGCCTGAACCGGCAATCAAACCCAAGCGCTGACCACGCCCTAGCGTGAGAATGCCGTTGATGGCTTTGATGCCCACATCCAAAATTTTGTTGATGGGGCCACGCTCCATGGGGTTGATGGGTCGGCCCAAGAGGCTGAGCAAATCTTTGCAAACAGGTGCAGGCTTGCCATCCAAAGGCTGACACCGCCCATCAATGACGCGTCCCAAAAGCTCAGGACCTAAGCTGACCAAGGATGAATTGCTCACCACACGAACCATGTCCCCAGGCCCCACACCAGCAGGCTCAGTGAACGGCATCAAAAACAACACTTTGTCGTTAAAACCCACCACCTCGGCTTCCACTCGGTGACCATGGCGACCCACCACTTCGCAGCAAGCGCCCAAAGGCGCCATCACACCGCGTGCTTCCAAAGTCATTCCCACCAAGCGCACCAAGGTGCCGCTGCGTTGCGGCTGCGGTGTACGCAAGCCTGAGAGGCTTTGTTCGACTACGTCTGCGAAATCAATCATGGTGACCCATTAAATTTGAATCATCGAGCGAATGGTATTGGCCACACGATTTTGCTCTTGCTCGGCCACAAAACGCACCACCATGAGTTTGTCTTCGTAACTGTTGCCCGCCAGCAGCTCGGCAGGAATAGAAGGTTTTTTCTTTTCCTTCTTCATGCTTTCGCGCATCTTTTTCAACTCGTCGTCGTCCTCTTCGTCTGCCAAGCCTGCTTCAAAATCTGCCAAAGCTTTGGCTTCAAGGGCTAGACGATCGGCTTCTTGTTGGGCCACCAGCGCTCGACGTGCCAACTCTTCTTCATGGCCTTTGTAGCGCAATGCCATCGCCTGCTCTTGCAGCAATAGTGCCTCTTGTTCCTCGACTGTCAGCACCGCCGCAGGGGCTGGTGCTTCTGCATGAACCTCCTCGACCATGGGCAAGGAAGACTTTTCGGCGATTCTTGGCAAATAAAAACTGGCGAACTGCTGCCGGTAAGCGCTGTTGACAGCAAGCTGCGCCATTTCTTCCAGCTCCATATAGTTGGGCTCTCGCCTGACCATCGACATCAGCATGGGTCGCACAACCCAGGCCAAAAAGGCCAAGCACATGAGGGTGCGCAAAGCAACATTGGTGAAGTCAAGCATGGGGGTCACCATCCAAAAAATCGCTATCAGCTTCGGGTTCCTGGTAGGCCACGCGTTCAGGCACATCTTGGGCCTGTCCTTCACGTTGCGCCAGAGGTTGACGGAAAAACACCGATTGCTCACGCCATGCTTCTGGCTGCGTCAACAAACTGTTGGCCAGTGTTTGCATGCGGTTTTGCACCAGATCTTCAATTTGGGTATCGTTCACCAGCACCCGAACACTGCCAGGCTGCAAGGTGGACACCGCTTGGATTTGCATTTGACTCATGACGTGGCCAGCCATTTCTTGCAAACGCGATTTGTCTTGAGGATTGAGTTCTATCAGCACTTGAGACTGACCGTGTAAGTCGATTTCATCCAGGCAACGCTGAACCAAGCGCTCGATGGCTTGGCCAGACAGGTTTAACTCGGCCAACACCATGTGTTCGCTGATGTGCAAGGCCAAGCGTTTGAGCGGCTCAAACAAGGCTTGGGGGTTGTCACTCAAAGCCTGCAATTTGTCTGTGACTTCTTTGAGCAGTAACTTCTGATCATCGAGACTTGCCAAAATCTCGCTCTTTTGGGCAGCCAAGGCCTGTGCTTGCTCAGCATCAGCTTGCGACTGCGCAGCTTCATAGCCAGCCAACTGCCCCTCGGATAAGCCCTCTAGCTTGCCGGCTTCCTGTCCATCGGCGTAGCCAACCTGGTAACCCGCTTCGTGTCCCGCTGCAAAACCTTCTTGGTAAGCCACTTCACGGGCAGCAGCCCAGTCGGCCGAATCAAACATTTGATCCACAACACCATCATCGGTGAACATGTCCCACACATCAGGATTGGCACTGGTCCAAAAACTTTCTTCACCAAACAGTACCGAAGCATCGGTAGCCTCTTTGGCAGGCATGGCTTGAGGGGGTATCGCCGTGGTTTGCTCCGCAATTGCTACGTCAGCTGAGTTGGCTTGCGCCTTAGCGGCTATGTCACTTTTCTTTTCCGAGCGAGGTGTGGGTAAAGGCAGGCCGAAGCTTTCCAGCACAAAGCCATCGCTGTTGTCATGCACTTTGGCTGACTCAGGCGTGGCAAGTTGCTTGAACAACACCGAGGCATAGTCAAGCTTGGGCACTTGTGCCCAATCGACTTCACCGAACTGCGCTGCCAGTTTGTCTGACGAGTGCAACCAAGTGTCATGAAGCCAATGCCTAGCGGCTGGTTGATGGGTGTCAGGTTTAAACAAAATCCGCCCCGCCCAAGATCAATTCGCCGGAATCGGACAACTTGCGAGCCAAACGCATGATTTTCTTTTGTGCATCTTCCACATCGGCTACTCGCACAGGTCCACGTGCGTCCATGTCATCCTTGAACATACCGCGTGCACGCTCGGACATGTTGTCCAGGAAACGTGCCAGCACTTCTTCGGGTGCGCCTTTGAGTGCAACCATCAGTTGTTCGGGTTCCACATTGCGCATCAGCACTTGAATACCCTTGTTGTCCACAGTCACCAAATTGTCGAAGGTGAACATCTGGTCTTGGATCTTCATCATCAAGTCGACATCGATTTCTTCCAAACCATCCATGACCGAACGCTCCAAATCGGTTTTGGTTTTGTTCATGATGTCTGCAGCTGCTTTGATGCCACCAAAGCTGGAGGACTTTGAAGACGAGCTTTTGGCAAACTGTTGTTTCATGATTTGTTCAAGCTC
>RFMX01000338.1 GCA_009927495.1 Betaproteobacteria bacterium | reverse complement strand
CCGCAGCCAAGGCATAGGCACCGATGTCACCCAAAAGCTGCGCAAAGGGCATTGGAGCTTGCAAGGGCAAATCGATTTGCATGGCTTGCGAAGTGACGAGGCCCGAGAAGCCTTGGGTCAATTTATCCGCGACGCCACCAAACGTGGTTGGCGTTGTGTACGGGTGGTGCATGGCAAAGGTCTAGGGTCGCCTGGCAAAACACCTGTTCTCAAAGCCAAGGTGCAGCGTTGGTTGGTGCAAAAAACCGAGGTGTTGGCTTTTGTGCAAGCCAAAGGATCTGAGGGTGGCGCCGGTGCTTTGGTGGTGCTGCTGAAATAATCGGGATCTGACCCCAATTAATTCAAAGCGCCTGGCGCAAGGTATCCACCACCGGGCGGCGCAGCACCTCACGCAAACCCCACCAACCAGCTCCCCAAGCCAACAAAGCACCGCTCAGCACACCAAACAAAGGTACCCAAGGCGAGGCTGTCCAAGCAAACTCAAACACATACCGCGCCAAGCCCCAACCCATGGCCACCGCCACCAACGCGGCCAAGGCCCCAGACAGAGCACCCACGCCCAGCAGTTCAGCGGTTTGCACTTGGCGCAGCAACTGATTTCCCGCCCCCAATGCCCGCAGCACCGCGTATTCACGGGCACGCTCTTCACGCGTGGCCGTCACGGCGGCAAACAACACCACCATGCCCGCTGCTAAGGTGAATGCAAACAAAAACTCCACCGCGCCAATCACCTGCCCCAAGACCTTTTGTATTTGATTGATGGTGGCGCCCATGTCCACATTGGTGATATTGGGGAATCGGTTGACCAAGGCATTGTCAAAACCCGCCTGTGCAGGTGCGCGGTAGGCGGCGATATAGGTCATGGGCATGTCCGGCATGGTTGATACCGGATAGATGGCAAAGAAATTGGCTCGCATGGAGGTCCAATCAACCCGCCGAATCGAGGTGATGCGCACATCCACCACCACACCCGCCATCTCAAAGCGCAATTGATCGCCCAGCTTGAGTTGCAAGGTTTTGGCAATCCCCTCCTCCATGCTGATGGCGTTGGCCTCTTCCGGCTTCCACGCTCCTTGCACGACTTGGTTGTGGGCAGGGGCTTGGGCAGCGTGGGAGATATTGAATTCCCGTTCAATCAAGCGCTGCGCACGCTCATCGGTGTAACGCTCGGCACGGACGTTTTCGCCGTTGATTTGAACCAGTCTTCCTCGCAGCATGGGGTACCAGTCCAGCTTGGCAACACCCGCGTCTTTCAAGTTTTGTAAAAATTCCTGCGACTGGGTAGGCTGAATATTGATGACAAAGCGGTTGGGCGCATCCGCCGGTGTGGCGTTGCGCCAGCTGTCAACCAAATCGGTACGCAACAGCACCAGCAACATCAGCGCCAGCAAACCCACCGACAAGGCACTGACCTGCACCACGGTGTACCCTGGGCGGGCGCTGATCTGCCGTGTGGCCATGCGCAACCAAACAGGCAGGCCGCTGATCTGCATCGCACGGCGCAGCGCCATCACCCCCAACCAGGCCATGCCAGCAAACACCATTACTGCGCCAGCAAAGCCGCCCACCACCATGGCACCCAACCAAAGGTCGCGACTGGCGCTCAACAGCAAGGCGGAGAAACCCAACAAACCCAAGCCCATCACACCCAAAGACGCGGCACGCAAGGGGCCAAGGTCACGGCGTATCACCCGCAAAGCTGGCACTTGTGCCAGTTGCAAAATAGGCGGCAAACCAAAGGCTGCGAGCAAGGTCAAGCCTGAGCCCAAGCCCTGCCAAAACGGCGCGATGCTGGGTGCGGGCAAATCGGTCTCCACCAAACCCGCCAGCAAAGAGATGAACACTTGGTGCAGTCCATAGCCCAGTACTAAACCCAATACGCTGGCAAATAAACCCACGGTGAAGAACTCGATCACATACACCGTCAAGATATGCCGCTGGCTTTGCCCCAGTACCCGCAGCATGGCACAGTCATCCAAATGCCTTGCCGCAAAACCTCGGGCCGCCAAAGCCACAGCCACAGCACTGAGCAATGCGGCCAAGAGTGCGACCAAATGCAAGAACTTTTCGGCACGGTCCAAGGTTTGGCGCATCTCGGGCCGTCCCGCCTCCAAGGTTTCCACCCGCAAGCCACGCACGTCGGCTCGCTTTACATAGACATCGGCCCAAGCCACAAAGTCGCTGACCTGCTTTGGGGAACCGATGACGGCCAGTCGCCAATTCAGGCGGCTGGCCGGTTGCACCAACTGGGTCGCTGGCAAATCGGCTTGGTTCATCATCACCCTGGGGGCGAAATTCATGAAACCCGCACCACGGTCTGGTTCGCTGAGCAACACCTCGGTAATTCGAAGTCTGCGCTCACCCAGCGATAACTCATCACCCAGCTTGAGTTCTAAAGCCTCCATCAGGGCTGGTTCCACCCACACCTCGCCGCTGGCAGGTACGCGGTCGGTGACGGGCACGGGACGGTCAATTTGCAAACGACCGCGCAAAGGGTAGCCATCGGCGACCGACTTCAAAGCCACCAAACGGCTAGCCCCTTGGCTGCTGCGGGCCATGGTGGGAAAGCTCAAGGTACTGGCTGAACGCAAGCCAAATTGTTTGGCTTTGTCCAGTACTTCAGCGGGAATCTCATGGTCGCTGGCAATCACCGCATCGCCACCCAACAACTGACGTGCATCGCGTTGCAAGCCGCCTTCGATGCGATCGGCCAAAAAACCCACCGAAGTCAAAGCCGCCACACCCAAAGCCACAGCCACCCAGAGCAAGCGTAATTCGCCCGCTCTGGCGTCGCGCCACAAAGCTCGCCAAGCCATCGTCCACAAATTAATCAATGGATGCACTCCATCGGTCATCCCAGCCATGCTGGGCTTGTTGCAATTCGCGCCTATCGCGCTTGGTCGGACGCCCATGCTCTATAGACAGGGCGGGTTCTTTGGCAAAACGACGCTGCTGGACATAAGCGTCTTTGGCTTGGAGGCTCTCTGGCGTGTCGGCATACAAGGCTTGGGCAACCGGCGCAGAACCGCGCACACCGCTCAAACCCATCACCGTCACCGTGCGCACCAAACCCTCACGCCGTATGGCCACGGTATCGCCAGCTTTCACCTCTCTGGAGGGTTTGGCGGTCTGTTGATTGACCTCGATGCGGCCTTTGTTGATTTCGTCCGTGGCCAAGGAGCGGGTTTTGTAAAAACGCGCTGCCCACAGCCATTTATCGATGCGAATTTTGTCCATTGGCTGCGATTGTGGAGCAAAGACCAGAGAAGCACACAAGTAGCGGCAAAACAACATCACATAAAACGCTAAATTTGACATAAACGCAAAAAAAGCTAATATCCATTCCCCCTTACGGAAATTTCCTCATTTGGTTTCTGCATATGGCAGACGCCCGTGGATTTGACACCTCCGTAAATTCTGGAGCGCATGATGGCATTCAAGATTTTGGTCACAAGTCAAAAAGGCGGCGTTGGTAAAAGCACGCTGTCAGCCAACTTGGTGGCTTATCTGAGTCGAGTATGAATTCGGCTGTGACCCTGATTGATTGGGATCCGCACGGTTCGTCAGCAATTGGCTCAAACAAGCCCCCGACGTAGGCGCAGTCATCAAACACTTGGCTTTGCCGTGGACCAAGGCGGCAACCGCCCGATTTTCGAAGCGCGTTTGCAAATGCGCCGTGCTGCCAGTGAATGCGATATTTTGGTATGCGACCTGACGTGGTCGGACTCGCTGGCCGGCGAACTGATGTTCGAGTTCGACATGGTGCTGGTGCCCACCTCGGTGTCTGAAATTGAATTGGCAGCAACCTCTGGCTTTTTGAACCGCAACCGCTGGGTGTTTGACTCGGCCTCCGAGCGTCGCCCCATGCTGGTGGTATGCCCGACTCGGGTGCTCAATGAGCAACTCAGCTCTGACGTCTTCACCCGTCAACGCTTTCCCGTCAGCTTCATGCTCGCGCCACCGATTTTGGAATCCCAATCCGCCCGTGATTTGTTCGAGCGTGGCTACCTGATGGATGCCCAAGACATGGGTGGCGAGTCCTTCCGAGAGTTTGGCGAAGCGATTTGCGCCGCACGCGATATCCGCATGGCGCAGGCCAACTTGCCGCGCAAGCCTGCCCCCGTGAAAATGTCCGAACAAGACACCAGCCGTGTACGTGTGCCTTTGGTGGCGGCCAAGGCCAGCGTACTGGAGACCATCCCCAATGCGTCGCAGTACTCGGTGCTGGGTCGCTACCGACAGCGCAAAGTGGCCGAGCAAGACGAAGCCATTGTCAACAGCCGATCCTTGTCGCAAATCGGCATCCCTGAATTCCTGAAACGTTTGGCTCGCGGCAACGCGGCCAAACTTTGAAGACCAAGCTCACCCGGTTTCACCATGTCTGAAGAAAAATTCCTCGCTTTCAAAGGTCTGAAGCAATACGACCCGGGCATGGGCTGGGCGCAAGTGCACAAATTCAACCATACCCAAAGCGAAGAGGCTGCCCAAACCAGTGCAGAAGCTTCTAGCGAAGTGCTGCATGACCCCTTGCTGGGCGAGCTTTTCGAGCAGTTAAACCGCCCCGCGCAAGACGAGTTGGCGCAAAACTGGAAAGTCATTGCTGGCAGTGTCAGCTTGCTCAGCCAACGCATGAACCAGCAACGCGAGTTGCGCAAGCGTTTGTCCACCATCGATGTGGAGTTGGACACGCTGCGCCAAACCATTTTGAAAGACTTGCAAGAAATTCAACGCTCGGCAGACCAACAACTGTCAATGGCGCGTCTGCGTGCTGAGGTATCCTCTTTGGCACAGGCCAGATTGGCTTCACGTTTGCGACATTCACCGCCCTGAAGCCCAAAGTCGGCTAGGGCCTACGGAGAGACTTCCCTATGCCCGATCTTTCTCACATTTTCCAACGTATTGATGCCATCCGCGTACCCTACCCGGTGCGCTACACCACCTTCTTTATCAGCTTGGGCGGTTTGTGTTTAAGCCTGCTTGTCTTACTGGCGGGCGGTCAGTTGTCTTGGTGGTTGTTGCTGTTTGCGCTGCTCAGTGCGGTGGGTGTGCACGATTTGCTGCAAACCCACCATGCCATCTTGCGCAACTACCCCATCCTTGGGCATATGCGGTTTTTGCTGGAGTTCATTCGCCCCGAAATTCGACAGTATTTCATCGAAAGCGAAAACGAGGCCGCACCCTTTTCACGCGCCCAGCGCACCTTGGTTTATTCGAGGGCCAAGGGCCAGTCGGACAAACGACCTTTTGGTACGCAACTGGATGTGATGGCCGAAGGTTACGAGTGGCTCACCCACTCTATGGCGCCCAGCCGCATTGACAGCCATGATTTTCGGGTGCAGGTGGGCGGCAAAGACTGCACCCAGCCCTATGCCCTGAGCTTGTTCAATGTATCTGCCATGAGCTTTGGTGCCTTGAGCGCCAACGCCATCATGGCCTTGAACCAAGGCGCACAAATGGGCGGGTTCGCCCACGACACTGGTGAAGGCTCCATCTCACGCCACCACCGCGTTTACGGTGGCGACTTGATTTGGGAAATTGGCTCGGGTTATTTTGGCTGCCGAAATGCACAAGGCCACTTTGACCCCGATGGCTTTGCCCGCCAAGCCTTAGACCCGCAGGTCAAGATGATCGAAATCAAGCTCAGTCAAGGTGCCAAACCCGGCCACGGCGGCGTCTTGCCTGCGGCCAAGATGACGCTCGAGATTGCCGAGGCAAGAGGCGTCCCCATGGGCCAAGACTGTGTCTCTCCCGCAGCGCACAGCGCTTTTTCCACCCCGATTGAACTGCTTGAATTTGTCAAGCAACTGCGCTTTTTAAGTGGCGGAAAGCCCACCGGCTTTAAGTTTTGCGTGGGTCACCCTTGGGAATGGTTTGCCATTGTCAAAGCCATGCAAGAAACCGGCATCACCCCTGACTTCATCGTCATCGATGGCGCTGAAGGCGGGACAGGTGCTGCACCTTTGGAGTTTTCTGACCACATGGGCATGCCCATGCTGGAGGGTCTGCGCTTGGTACACAACACCTTGGTGGGTGTGAACTTGCGCTCGCAGATACGCTTGGGCGCAAGCGGCAAAATCATCAGCAGTTTTGACATTGTTCGCGCTCTTGCCCTGGGTGCTGACTGGTGCAACAGCGCCAGAGGTTTCATGTTTGCTTTAGGCTGCATACAAGCGCAAACCTGTCACACGGGTAACTGCCCCACCGGTGTCACCACCCAAGACCCTCAGCGGCAAATCGCCTTGGTCGTGCCCAGCAAAGCACAGCGGGTGAAAAATTTCCACCTCCACACCTTGGAGGCATTGCAAGAACTTTTACAAGCAGCCGGTTTTCCATCGCCTGACAAGCTTCAGGCCAAGCACATCATGCGCCGCGTCAGCGCTCACCAAACCTGCTCATTGGAAGATTTGTACCCCAGTTTGGCAGAGGGCTCTTTGTTGAAAAAAACCACCAAAGGTATGCCCACCGTATTTACCCAGTTTTGGCCACTGGCCACGCCCAAGCATTTTCAGCTTGACGATCAACTGTCGCTGGAACTGACGCCTTAATTGCCCGCTCAGTTGTCTGTATTGGGACGGGGGTAAATAACCCGGTCCTCTTTCGGCTGAGCGCGTGGAGGAATAGCGGGAGGCTGAGCAGCCCGCTCTGCTGCTGCCCTGGCCTCAATCGCCTTGGCACGGGCTTCAGCGGCTTTGGCGTCTGCTTTGGCCTTGGCTTCTGCCGCTTTGGCATCCTCTGCAGCCTTGGCATCAGCCGCAGCCTTGGCCTGTGCTTTGGCTTCTGCGGCCTTGGCTTCTGCGGCCTTGGCCTCTGCTGCCTTGGCTTTGGCCTTGAGTTCTGCCGCCGCCTTGCTTTCAGCCGATTTAGCCTCTGTTGCAGCAACAGGCATGGACAAAGGCGGATTGCGCGACGCCGCAATGGCGGCTTTTTCTGCCGCTTTCTCTGCAGCTTTTTCTTGCTCTCGCGCAGCTTTGGCGGCGATTTGGTTAGCAGAAATCGCTGCTTCTAAATCTTTTTTCAGCTTTTGAATTTCAAGAATCACTGCTTGGTTGTTTTGAGCGGGTGCGGCAGCAGGCGCCTTGGCTGACAAGGCCTGTACTTTGGCTTCTACCGCTTGAATGCTTTTTTGCAGATTTTGCAATTTGGCGTCCAAGCTTTTTTCGCTTTGTCCATTGACCTGACCGGCGATCTGCTCGGGCATCTTGCCAAACAGTTTGGTCAAGTCTTCTATCCGAGCTTCAATTTTGCTGTCCAACTTGGCTTGGCGTTCTTCCATGCCATCGAGTTTTTCCGTGGCGTCTCCCAAACCATGGGTGGCGTCGCCAATAGCAGCCAAGGTGGCGTCAAGTTCAACCACGCGCTTGCCAACCGCCAGCGAGAGAACATCCAACTGGCGAATGTTTTGCTGCAAACGGGTGGAAATGGCAAAAAAAGTACCCACCGCAATCATCAAAAAACTGAGCAAACCGACCAACATCACCCGCGAATGCAGCACATTTCGACGACTCATATCGTCTACTTTGACCATCACATTGCGCATTTCTTCGCTGATATTGGCGGCAACTTCGGCGGAACGGGTGGACACTTCAGCGGAGCTGAGCACCACGCCAGTGAGGTCCTCCAATTGTCTGGAGACTTCGCTGCCGTCGAGTGACTGCGCTTGCAAAGCCTCAATACCTTCGGCCAGGGCTTGCCCATCCGTGGCAGCAGACGGCTCGGCCAAAACCGCACCGGCTTCGGCGGTTTTTGCTTTTTCCTGTTCTTGCGCCATGGGTAGTGTCCTTATCGGTATTTACGTGTCGTCAAATGATCTAGCCGGACATTCACTTCATCGATTTGCTCATGCAAATGCTCAATCCGCGGCTTAATCTGCTCTTCCCATGTATCGGAGTCAGTCAGTCCAACTTGAGCCAAATGGGCTAAATGGGGCTGCAACACCAGTCCATCAGGCTGCACTTGATTGCTTGGCGCGGGCTCTTCTGGGTCAGTCTGTGCTGCAGCAGGAGAGTCCATGGCCACCAAAGTCGCCTCCGACAGGGTCTGCTCGGTAGGCGTACCCAATTCAGGATTCAGCAAAGACCCCGAACCTGCTGCGGCCAAAGTAGCTGGGTCGGAATGGCCATAACTGCTGCGCGATTCAGATGAAGGCTCAGGCTCAGGCTCTGGTTCCGGTTCGTCGGGAAATTCGTCAGTGCTAGAGGCTGAGGGAATCACCAGCGCAGGGGGCGCACTGCTGCGCTCGAACACACGATCGCTGTCTAAGGCCTTGGCAACAGCCTGCTCGTCGACATCGGCCAAAGGTTTATCGTCAAAATGTTCTTCACTGCTCATCAATACTCTCCGCAGTTGAAGTCGACCGCAAAACGGACAACTTGAAAAATCTTGAAGGCTTTAGTCCTGAAATTGTGCCTTTAAAGACTTCGAGGTTCTCAGCCAGGCCTTGGCCATGGCTGGGTTTTGCCGCATTTGCGTCTCCGCCACGACTTTATCAGCGTAAGGACCGGTCAAAACAATGT
The DNA here is from genome assembly GCA_009927495.1 of Betaproteobacteria bacterium. Classification (GTDB taxonomy): domain Bacteria; phylum Pseudomonadota; class Gammaproteobacteria; order Burkholderiales; family Burkholderiaceae_C; genus Limnohabitans. Next base: position 4,833 of record RFMX01000338.1, on the reverse strand, counting down.
AAAACGATTTACCGCCTTTACGTTGGCTGAACAGGACTTGCGCAGACTTGAACAAGCTGGAGTTATTTTGAAAGGCTCTGGCCTCGGCCAAACTGTCAAAAGCACCATGCTGCAATACCCAAGTATCGGCATCAAGTTTGCTAACCCAAACAGGATCATCAGCACCAGCGGCCTTATCTGCCGCTATTTCTGGGGGTTTTTCTGCGGATTTTTCAGGCTTTTTCTTAGCCTCCACCGCAGGTGCGGGTGCGGGTGGAGGTGATGGAGCAGGCACAGGTTCTGGCGCAGCAGGGGGAGGTGGCGATGGCGATGCGGGTGGTGCGCTGGGACTGACCAGTTCTTCTTTTTCGCTCAGCACGATGTCCGGCGATTTAGCCGCGGGACTGTTACTGGAGGACATGGAAACCGTTGCCGCAGGCGCAGGAGCTGGGTCGGATTTGGTTTGTGCCACAGGTTTTTTGCCGCCCAAATAATCTTGCAAAGACTCAGCCTCTTGGCGAATCAGATCTTGGTACAAAAAGCCAAAGGTCGCCAAACTGCCCAAAATAGCTACCAGCAAGATGGCAACAATTTTGGTGCTGCGCCGGGATGCAGCCGCACTGTCGGCCCATTCTTTGGCCAACTCTTCACCACTCAAGGTAGTGCCAGAGGGCACCTCTTCACCCATCACTGGTTCCATGGAGTCATCCAGTTCGGGCGTTGCTTCAGTCACAGCCAAGGCAGATGCCTTAGAAGTAGCAACCTCTGAATTGGGCATGTCCAAAGGGGGTAAGGGTGCGGGGGGCAAGGTGAAGGTCTTGCCCGCGGCTGCAGCCATGGGTGCAGTGGTTTTTTGCGAAGCCGAAAAATCGTCGCGTGTTTCGATGCGCTGCGTCTTAGCGGGTGTAGGGTCTTCCGACTCCAACACCCATTGCAATAAGTTTTTACCGAAGGTGGCCAGCTTTTTCTCGTATGACGTTTGGTTGTTCACCAACAAAATCAGGTTGATATTGCTGGCGGGAAAACCATTGACCAAACGGGCCAAGAGTTGCAGTTCAAACTCTTGGATGGCTTGGGTGTCGGGAAAAATCATGAAGCGCTTGGGCGCAGCTTTGTTGCCTTTGTCTACCGCTTGGTCAACTGTGAGCTCTGACAGTATGTCATTGAAGCGGTCCACCAGTTTTTCAGAGTCTGCTGAGGTCCATAGCTCCACATGCGGCTCACCCTGCTCTCGCAGGTGTTGAAAGATGCGTCTACCGTAGTAGGTCAGCGCTACTTCATCATCGCCAAGAATGGCCAAGTTGAGTCGCCCTTCACGCAGCGACTTGAGCAAAATCTCAAACCGCAGTTTGTCCGCAGGGCTTTGGTAAAAATCACTCATGGTCGATTCGTCTTCCTGGACTCATCATTGAAAGAGAAAACCGTTTTCGTCATAGCGCATATTGTCGGGGATGCGCAAGGTGGGTTTGATGATGCCCTCCCCTGGCGCGTACGACTGGTTCAGACTGAACACATAGGCAATGACTTGTGCCACTGCATGGTAGAGCGCTTCATGGATGGGTTCCTCCAACTTGGTGGTGAAGTAAAGCGCTCGGGCCAACTCAGGCGCCTCAAAGATATAGACACTCTCGGCCTTGGCAAGATCCTTGATGCGTTGCGCTAATTCGTCGGTGCCCTTGGCGATCAGGGTGGGTGCGCCATCCGAGTTGGGGTCGTAACTCAAAGCAACCGCAAAGTGTTGGGGGTTGGTGATGACCACGTCAGCATCTTTGACCCTGTCCAACATGCGACCGTTGGCCATTTCACGTTGGCGTCTGCGAATCGTGGCTTTGACCTCAGGACGACCTTCAGAGTTCTTCATCTCGTCCTTGATTTCTTGGCGGGTCATCTTGAGTTTTTTATTGACTTGGTATTGCTGCAAAGGCACATCCAGCAAAGCAATCAACACCAATCCCATGCTCATCCAAAAACACGCATCCAATATCATGGTGCCTGCGTGCTTGACAGCGGTTCCCAAGTCCAAACGGTTGAGGGTGACCAGATCATCAATGTTGTTGGATACCGAGTTCCACAAAATTAAACTGATCAGCCCGAATTTCAAAATCGATTTACCCAACTCAATCAAAGCCTTGGTGCCAAACATACGGGCCAAGCCAGACATCGGATTGAGTTTGCTGAATTTGGGTACCAACATCCCCAAGGAAAACACCAGACCACCGCTAAGCACGGTGGAGACAACCGCAACAAAGGCCAGCAAAACCATGATAGGCAAAATCAAGAGATAGCCGTCAATCACTGACTGAAAAAAAATACCGGGCAAAAGTTCGGCCTTGTCCATGACCTTGCGGTCAAACTGCAACTGGGCGGTAAACAAAGCCGCTAAGCGGTTAAACATATAAGCACCAGCCATGCTGAAAAACAGGGTGGCTGTGACCAAAAGAGCCGCTGTGGACAACTCCACTGAGCGGGCGATTTGACCTTCTTCTCGCGCTTTTTTCAGTCGCTGCGCGGTTGGCTCTTCGGTCCGTTCTGCGGAATCGTCGGCCATGACTTCACCCGCCCATCAATAGCTGCGCATTTGGGTGAAGGTTTGAACCCACAGCCAAGCCATACGCTGAATCACGCTGGGAACAGACAACCACAACACCACAAATCCAGCAATCAGCAAAGCGGGCAAGCCCACTGCGAAAATATTCAAACTAGGCGCTGCGCGGGTGATGAAACCCACACCGATATTGACGAACAACAAGGTAATGACCACCGGCAATGAAATCAAAAGCGCTGAGACAAACATCAGCGCCCCCCAAGCGGTGATCTTGCCCAGCAACTCTTGCGTCAACATCGATTTTCCGATGGGGAACAAAGTGAAGGACTCCAACAACAAACCAAATACGATGAGATGGCCACCAATCGACAAGAACACCAAGGTTCCGAGAATGGTGAAAAATTGTGAAATGACGGGCACATTACCAAATGAGGGGTCAATCATATTGGCCATGGACAGCCCCATAGAACCAGACACGGCCTGACCCGCGACCACAATGGCTGCACTTGAAAGCTGCATGATCAAGGCCATCACCAAACCGATAAACAACTGGTTGACGATCTCTTTGAGCCCCTCGGCCGTGACAGGATCGATGCGCGGAATGTCCATGTGCAAAGACAAGAAAACCGTCAGGACAATAGAAATAGACAGGCGTATACGAAGACTGACTGCTCGTATAGAAAAAATAGAAGAGAACGCCAAAAAAGCAGAGATGCGCAGCATAGGCCAGATCATGGCGTAAAACCGGTCTAGCAAATTGAGCATCTCAATATTCATCAGCGCTTAGCCAAACAAACCTGGAATGCGACCGTACAAAATTTTGGTGTAGTCAACCAAGCTGTTGATCATCCAGCCACCAAAAACAGCAGCCGTCAAACCAATCGCCAAGAGCTTGGGGATGAAGCTCAAAGTTTGCTCGTTGATCGAGGTGGCAGCTTGAAAAATACCCACGATCAAACCCACGATCAAACCCACCAACAACATGGGTGCTGAAATCAGCATCGTCATCCACAAAGCTTGTCGACCCATATCCACCACGGTTGCTGTATCCATTGCTACCTCACTTGTAAATAAAACTCGATGCCAATGAACCCATGACCAAGGTCCACCCATCGACCAGCACAAACAACATCAGCTTGAAAGGCATGGAGATGATCATGGGCGAGAGCATCATCATGCCCATGGACATCAAGACGCTGGCCACAATCAAATCGATGACTACAAAGGGGATGTAAATCATGAAGCCAATCATGAAGGCACTTTTGAGCTCCGAGGTCATGAAGGCTGGCACCAAGGTGGTGAAAGGCACCTCATCGGCACTGGCGATTTCTTTTTTCTGACCAATCTGCATGAACATGGCGATATCGTCTTCGCGGGTTTGCAGCATCATGAAGTTGCGCACTGGTACCTCGGCAGCCGCCAATGCTTTGTCAAATTGCAGGGCACCGTTCATATAAGGAGCCACCGCTTTGGTGTAGACCTCGTCAAACACCGGCGACATGATGAACAACGTCAAGAACAAGGCCAAGCCCACCAACACGGTGTTGGGCGGCGTTTGCCCTGTACCCAAAGCTTGCCGCAAGATCGACAGAACGATGATGATGCGCACAAACGAGGTCATCATCAACAACAGCGAAGGCAAAATGGTGAGCACCGTCATCAAGCCCAAGAGCTGCAGCGTCATGCTGTACTGCTGACCGGCTTTGCCACTGTTGACGGTGACCAAGGGCAGACCTTGTGCCGCTGCCACATCGGGTAAAACTAAGACCAACAACATCAGTGCAAAGCACCACCATCCATGTTCAGTGCGCATCTGTTACACCTTGCTCAACGGGGGGGGAAGAATCTGCAGGCCATGCATGCAGTTTTTGGATGTCGTTGGGATTGACCGCCAACAACAATCTTTGAGAGTCCACTTGAACCAGCAACAACTTATGCCGCATACCCATGGGGTAGGCCTCTAAAATTTGGATACGTCGTTTGCCAGAAGGGAGGAGAAAGCCCTTGTTGCGACGCGACAGCCACCAAAGGACCGCCGCCAACAGCAACAAGACGAATGTCATACTGAGAGAATACTGAACCCAGTCTTGGTTTGGCATGGTGCGCCATTATCCATCGCAGAAACGTGAATTCATGAAAAATCTTGATCATTCCTACAAATTCCTTGTTTGCCTGTGTTTGAGCACCCTCTCAGGGTTTGCCTTGGCTTCAGACTGGGTATCTTTGGGCTTGGCTGACCACGCCACTTACGGCATAGACCGTGCCTCCATCGAAAAAGACGGTCCGCTGCGCCGCGTCTGGACCATGTT
>RFMX01000120.1 GCA_009927495.1 Betaproteobacteria bacterium | reverse complement strand
TAGCTGAGTTCATCATCGGTGTCCAGCAGCGTTGAGACATCAAAGTCGTCGCTCAGACTTTCGCGCAGCACATTGACGTCATCAAGCTGCTGCTGCTGGGCCAAGGGCTTGGCAGGTTCTGGCGACAAACTCACCCTTGGTTCATGGTCGAGTGTGGTTACTGCACCCACGGCACGAACGAACAAATTCTTCTCGGCATTGGCGCGGCGCAGCGCTTCAAGCCGTGCCGCTTCAATCGCTGCTGCCTCTTCGGCCTTGGATTTAAGTTGATTCTTGATGGCTGCCAAGTCTTGCAAACTGCGTGCTTTCACCATGCGCTGTGCTCCGCCATGGACCAGCAGCGCCCAGGGCCCACGATGACATGGTCTAGCACCCGAATATCAACCAAGGCCAACGCAGTTCGCAAGGCTTGGGTGAGTTTTTCGTCAGCTTGCGAGGGGCGTACCTCGCCGCTGGGGTGGTTGTGCGAAAAAATCACCGCGCAAGCACCCAGCAAGAGTGCCAGCTTGACCACTTCGCGGGGGTAGACCGAGGTTTGGTTCAAGGTGCCGCTGAACATTTCTTCAAAGCGAAGCAGGCGGTTTTGGCCATCTAAAAACAAGACCCCAAACACCTCACGCGGTTGTTGGCCCAGCTGAAGTTGCAAAAACTGTTTGACGTTATCGGGGTCGGTCATGATGTCGCGGGCCCGCATTTTTTGTAGCAAGGCACGACGCGACAACTCGACCACCGCCAACAATTGTGAACGCCGTGCCAGTCCACCCAAGCCTTTGGTATGGCGCAAATGCTCTGGGCTGGCATGGAGCAAACCAGCCAAGCCTTGAAAGCGGTCGAGCAAACTTTGGGCGAGCTGCAGCACGCTTTGGCCTGGCAAACCACTGCCCAGCAAGACCGACAGCAGTTCGACATCGGTCAGCGCTTGGCTACCCAGCGCGAGGAGTTTCTCGCGTGGGCGCATGGCTTTGGGCAAATCTTGCAGCTGCATAGAAAAGGGAAGGGTCAAAAGCATGGTGGGTTAAACGAGTCTCATCATCGCGGCTGTTGAAGGGTGGGCCAAGTGCGCCAAGGCCGCTTGGTAATGTGATTCATGGCCTTTCTACAATAGATTCAGTTTACAAAAGACCCACATGCAAGCACCCCCCACGATTGAAGCCGGTTCGTTTCTGACTTTGCACTACCGCTTGAGCGGCCCGCAAGGCGACATCATCAACACTTTTGGTGGCCCCCCTGCTACCTTGTCTTTGGGCAACGCCGAGTTGGCCCCCGCTATCGAGGCTCGCTTGCTGGGCTTGGCTGAAGGCGAGCATGTCACCGTTCAGATGGCCGCAGGCGAAGCTTTTGGACAGCGTAACCCCGATATGTTGCAATGGGTGCCCAAGCAGTTGTTGGCGACCTTTGGCGATGCAGATGCGGCTTATTTGTTGGGCGAGGTGGTGGAGTTTCCCGCCCCCAACAACGAAGGCAAGTATGCAGGCGCGGTTGTACAACTGGGCGAGGACGCGATTTTGTTTGATTTCAACCATCCACTGGCGGGGCAAGCCGTCAGTTTGGAAGTCCAAGTGATAGGGGTGCTGTGAATGGCTGATTTGCAAGAAATTTTGTTGGCCGAGCCGCGTGGTTTTTGTGCAGGTGTGGACCGCGCCATCGACATCGTCGAGCATGCTTTGACCAAATTTGGTTCGCCTATATATGTGCGCCATGAGATTGTGCACAACACCCATGTGGTGGACGACTTGCGTTCCCGTGGCGCCATCTTCATAGAAGACCTGAACGATGTGCCAGAAGGTGCCACCTTGGTGTTCAGCGCCCACGGCGTACCCAAAGAGGTCGAACACGAAGCGGTGCGCCGTGGTTTTCGTATCTTTGATGCCACCTGTCCGCTGGTCACCAAAGTGCATGTGGAAGTCGCCAAGCTGCACAAAGAAGGCTATGAGTTCATCATGATTGGTCATAAGGGTCATCCCGAAGTGGAAGGCACCATGGGGCAGCTACCCAACGGTATTCATTTGGTGGAAGACGCTGACGACGTGTGGAAGGTCGAGCCTGGGCAAACCAGCCTGTTGGCTGTGGTGACGCAAACCACCCTCAGTGTGGATGATGCCGCCGAGATCATGGCGGCTGTGAAAAAGCGCTTCCCGCAGGTACGTGAACCCAAGCAGCAAGATATTTGCTACGCCACCCAAAACCGGCAAGACGCCATCAAGGTCTTGAGTCCGCAGGTGGATGTGGTGATTGTGGTGGGCAGCCCCAGCAGTTCCAACAGCAACCGTTTGCGGGACGTGGCCGCCAAATACGGCACACCCAGTTACATGGTTGACCACGCAGGTGAACTTGACCCGGCTTGGTTGGAAGGCAAGCAGCGCATAGGTTTGACAGCA
>RFMX01000230.1 GCA_009927495.1 Betaproteobacteria bacterium | reverse complement strand
AAAGAGAGGGATTCGAACCCTCGGTACAGGTAAACCTGTACGCCGGATTTCGAATCCGGTGCATTCGACCACTCTGCCATCTTTCCTGACTGTCGATAGAACTGAAATTTTAAAGCTTCACGGCTTGGTAGGAACCGCGTCCTCTACGGGTACAGGCTTTTTCGCTAATGCTGGCAAGGCCACATTGGCGTTACGCGGTGCCAGCGTCAAAATCACCAAAGCTGAACCTCCTGCCAAAGGATTGCCTTCTTGAATTTCAATGGTGACATTGCGCTCAGCTTTGTTAAACACCAACACGCTGGACTTGGCTCGGATAGCTGACAACAAGGTCCAGCCTTGGCTGGGGTAGTTTTCTAGGAAATAGCTGTAAGCAGAGGTGGTGTCACGGGCTGAATCCATGACCACACGCCCTACCCAGTTTTCACCGGTGCCAATCACCAGCGACTGCTCATGCAAGATACGAGCACCGGGCGGCAACTGGGTTTGCCCCAGCAAATCTGCCCCCGACATATCCACAGTGGAAGACGTTCTGCCTGCCCCCATGGGCATATTGGCGCAAGCCACCAGCGTTAGTAACACAGTACTTATAACAACGGGTAAAAAGCGCATGGGAAGTCCTTTGAAGGGTTTAAGGTGAAAGACGCTGAACATGGCCCATATAGGGACGAAGAACCTCTGGAACAACCACACTGCCATCCGCTTGTTGGTAGTTTTCAAGCACTGCGACCAAGGTACGGCCTACCGCCAATCCAGAACCGTTCAAGGTATGGACCAACTCGTTTTTGCCTTGGGCGTTTTTAAACCGCGCTTGCATACGGCGCGACTGAAAGGTTTCGCAATTGGAGCAAGAACTGATTTCACGGTAGGTATTTTGTGCCGGCAACCACACTTCCAAATCGTGGGTCCGAGCCGCGCCAAAACCCATGTCGGCAGTACACAAAGCCATCACGCGGTAAGGCAAACCCAGCTTTTGCAAAATGGCCTCGGCGTGACCAGTCATTTCTTCCAGGGCAGCGTTGCTGTGATCAGGATGCACGATTTGCACCATCTCGACTTTGTCAAACTGGTGCTGGCGAATCATGCCACGGGTATCGCGACCATGGCTACCGGCTTCCGAGCGAAAACAAGGCGTATGAGCGGTCAACTTCAAAGGCAACTCGCTTTCCGCCAGCACCCGGTCACGCACAAAATTGGTCAATGGCACTTCGCTGGTAGGAATAAGGTACAGCGCTTGGCCGTCGGTGTCGCCATCTTGCCCGCCCTTTTTGGCGGCAAACAAATCTTCTTCAAACTTGGGCAACTGGCCTGTGCCGCGCAAACTGTCAGCGTTGACGATGTAAGGCGTGTAGCATTCGGTATAGCCATGCTCTTGGGTTTGCACATCCAACATGAACTGCGCCAATGCGCGGTGCAAACGGGCAATCTGACCTTGCATCACGGCAAAGCGCGAGCCAGAGAGTTTGACGCCCATCTCGAAATCCAGCCCCAAAGGCTCACCCAAATCGACATGGTCTTTGGGCGTGAAGCCTAAGGGTGTGGGCTCAGTTCCTGTGGGACTCCAACGGCGCAACTCCACATTGCCATGCTCATCGCTGCCCACAGGCACGCTGTCTTGCGGCAAATTGGGCACGGCCAACAGAAGTTGGTTCAAGTCGGCTTGCAACACCTCTAACTTGACAGCCGAAGCGTCGAGTTCATCTTTGAGTTGCCCCACCTCGGCCATGATGTCGTCCGCCGATTCACCCTTGGCTTTGCGCTGACCAATGTCTTTGGACAAGCTGTTGCGCTTGGCTTGCAATGCCTCGGTGTGGGTTTGCAGGGTTTTGCGTTCGTTCTCCAATGACTGGAAACGATCAACATCTAAAAAAGGCTGGGGGTTCTTGCGGGTTTGCAAACGAGCCACCACATGGGGGAGGTCTCTGCGAAGTAAAGCAATATCTAGCATGGGTGAATTGTAGAGAGCCTAGGGCGTCAGTCGTTTCGCAAGCCCTTGGGCAACGGGAATTTCACGGTTTCTTGCACCCCATCGAGGGTTCGCACAGAGGTGGCACCCAACTCACGCAAGCGGCTGATGACTTGCTGCACCAAAATATCAGGCGCTGAAGCGCC
>RFMX01000246.1 GCA_009927495.1 Betaproteobacteria bacterium | reverse complement strand
CGCACACCCTGACCCAGCTTGCTGCTGATGGATATGCGACCAGCCACACTGGCGACACGCTCTTGCATACCCAACAGACCAAAGCCTGGGTGTACTGCTTGGGTATCTGCCATACCCCGACCGTCGTCTTCAATGTTCAAGTTCAGTCCTTGCGAATCCAGTGTCAGTTCTACCCGCACATGTTTGGCATGGGCATGTCGTGTGACATTGGTTAATGCTTCTTGCACGATACGGTAAACAGTCACGCAAGCATAGTCATTTAAACCCTCGGGCAGGGTTGGTGCCTTGAACTCACAAACCGTTTGGGTGTTTTGCTGCCAGTCATCACACAAAGTCATCAAAGCCTGCTCTAAACCCATGCTATCGAGAGCAGGTGGACGCAAACGATGCAACATCTGTCGCGTCATTTGCGACAAATGCTGCGCTGACTTGGCAATGCGTTTGACGGACTCGTCAGCTTCGGGGTGAAGCCGTCCACTGCGCTGCAACACCGCGACTTCTGTACGGATGGCTGTGCTGGTCTGCCCCATTTCATCGTGTAACTCTCGGGCCAAGGCCAGTCGCTCGTCTTCCTCGGCGGTAAACAGTCTTTGCAACAAGTCGCTGTTGTGTTGCAGCAGTTCTTGTACTTTGAGTTCAGAGCGGCTGCGCTCTTGCAGTTGGGCATGGGCCTCTTGTGTGCGCCGCCAAGCAAACCACCACAAGCCCAAACTCAGGACAAGCAGTGTTAATGGCAACTCATCGAGCTGCAAGGCTTCGTAGTTTTGACTGAACAAAGCAACTTGTTCTTGTAATTCAGTGAGGGTCGCCACACCCACAAAGACCAAAACCAGCATCAAAACCAAAAAAAGGTCTTTATGAATTTTTGTGAATTTCATGATTTTGAAAGTTTGACTTAATCTATTTTATATATCTAAAACTTTTAAAAATAATACTAAATAGTTGTTTAAATTTTTAGAAGAAACCCTTTGAGGGAAAATACCGAGTGTATTCTGAATTCAGAATACTACAGTCATGGGAATGACTTGCAAATAGCTATGAAAAAAACCGACTTCCCACCTACTCCCTGCCAAGGTTGCGCTGGCAACACCTCCTGCTCCGACTTGGACCGTCGCCAGGTGTTGCAAATGCTTGGCTCTGGCTTAGCCACCTCTTTGCCCTTCATCGCGAGCAACTCCTTGGCCCAAGCAACATCCCTGTTGTTGGTGGATGCGGATGCTGAGAAAGACTTTGCCCCGTTGCGTCCTAGCGATTTGAAAGTTGGAAAGCCGCTGCTGGTATTTCCCTTTGATACCCAAACAGGCAAGCCCAAAAATGAATCACGCGCCAACAAACTGGTCTTGATTCGCTTGCCTGAAGACCAAATGGAAGCCGCCACCAGAGGGCGATCAGCTGGTGGCGTTTTGGCTTATTCCGCGCTTTGCACCCATCAAGCTTGCGATGTCAAAACTTGGGTTGCCAAAGAAAAGGTGTTGGTGTGTTTTTGCCATGCCTCCAAGTTCGACTTGTTGGATGGCGCCAAAGTCGTTGATGGCCCAGCTTCTCGGCCCTTGCCCAGTTTTTCTTTAAAGCTCGATGGCGAATTTCTCGCCATTGCACCCAGTTCCCCCGCCAACCAGGGTTCCTAACCCTGGTTTTTTACACGACTCACCTTCAGGAGAAAAACCATGAGTCATTTGATAAAGACGCTGTCCATCGCAGCGCTTGGTGCTTGTGCCATCTTGGCGCATGCCGATACCAAGCTTGGACCCTATGAACCTGTGACCGATGCACGGTTGATCAACCCAGAGGCCAAAAACTGGTTGATGTACCGCGGCAACTACCAAGGCTGGGGCTACAGTCCGCTGGAGAAGATCAATTCCAAAAACGTCAAAAAACTTGACTTGGCTTGGTCATTTTCCACAGGCGTCACCGAAGGACACCAATCGCCCCCGATCGTGAACAACGGCTATATGTACATCACCACGCCCAACGGTCAGGTGATTGCTTTGAACGCCATCACAGGTGAAGAACTCTGGCGCTACAAAAAAGAAATTCCTCCCGACTTGCTGATGCTGCACAACACCAACCGTGGTGTAGCACTTTATGACGACAAAGTTTATGTGGGCACGGTTGACGCTCACCTGATCGCCTTGGACGCCAAAACAGGCAAGGTGGTGTGGGACACCACCGTGGGCGATGTCAAAGCCTTGCATTACATCACTTTGGCGCCATTGGCAGCCAAGGGCAAGATCATGGTTGGCTCATCAGGTGGCGAGACCGGTGTGCGTGGCTACGTGGCTGCCTTTGATGCCAATTCAGGCAAAGAAGTTTGGCGCACCTACACCACGGCAGCTCCTGGTGAACCCGGTGGAGACACCTGGCCTGGCGACACCCACAAAAATGGTGGCGGCAGCATTTGGATCACGGGCACTTACGACCCTGCGACCAATATCGCGTATTGGGGAACTGGCAACCCCGCACCGTGGCCAACTGAAGGCCGCCCTGGTGACAACCTCTACACCACCTCCACCATTGCATTGGATGTGGAGAGCGGCAAAATCAAGGGTCACCATCAGTACCACCAAAACGACGCATGGGACTGGGATGAGGTCAGCGCACCTGTGCTGATTGACACCGAAATCAACGGCCGCAAAGTCAAAGGCGCGGTCCATGCAGGCCGCAACGGCTATCTGTGGATGTTGGACCGTCAAGCCAGTGGCAAAATCGATTACGTCAACGGTCTTCCCTATGTCTACAACGATGTGTTCAAAAACATCGACAAAAAGACAGGCCGGCCTACTTATGACGACAGCAAAAAGCCTGGCATGGGCAAAGCCGTGACTTTCTGCCCCTCTCTGTGGGGTGGCAAAGATTGGCCTCCAGAGGCTTGGAGCCCCAAAACCAAGCTGTTCTACATTCCCGCCAACAACAACCTGTGCTCAGAGTTGCCAGCAGCAGATCCCGCAGCCTATAAAAAAGGTGACCTCTACATTGGTTACCCGATTGAAGGTGTTTTGGGCAGCTTGCGCTACAAAGATGGCAAAAAACCCGACAGCATCGGTGAACTGCAAGCTTGGGACTTGAACACCGGCAAAATGGCTTGGTCGCACAAATACGACCGCGCTATTTGGGCACCATTGCTCACCACAGGTGGCAATCTGTTGTTCACTGGTGGCACCAACGACCGCATCTTCCGTGCGTTTGATGCCACCAACGGCAAGGTACTGTGGCAATACAGCATGCCTTCTGGCGTGACCGCCGTACCCTCCTCTTTTGAGGTTAATGGAGAGCAGTACATTGCGGTGCAAGCCGGTTGGGGTATTGATGCAGAGCGTATGCAATCTGGTATCAACACACTCGACAACACCAAAAAGGCTGTGCCTCAAGGCGGCACGGTGATGGTATTTAAGCTGGAAAAATAAATTTGAACATCCTCTGAGGGGGGGCAAGCATCGTCGCGGACTGCTTGCTCACCCATCTTTCAAGGCTGCTTAGGCAGCCTTTTTTTTCCTCAAAAAAAGGACGGTTGCGATGAAAGCATTTTTCTATACGTGTTTGCGGGTAACCATCTTCAGCATGCTGTTGTCTGCATGTTCACAGGCCAGCGCTTTCACCTTGTCTAACGGCGAAGAGGTTCAATGCCCTGTGACGCGCCATGGTGTTGCAGGTTTTGCCACGGAGATATGGAATACCTACGCGACACCCAGCGACCGCAACCCCGAATTGGGCAGGGCGGTGGCCGTCATGCGCTTGGATGCCAACGATTGGCCGACCATCATCATTGATGCACAGGCCTACCAAAGAACCGCCAAAGGCACACCGGCCCAATGGGACTTTGTGTACTTTCATGAATGCGCCCATGCGCAAAAACCGGCTCTCAGCGAAATTGGCGCTAATTGCGCCGCCTATTTTGATATGGACAGCCGAGGCCTGATGAACTTTTACAGCTTCAAGGAACTGGAGTCAGCCCATATGGGCATGATGAATTTGCCCATGGAATATGGCGGCTCAGGGCCGCAGTTTTGGCACCAAACTTTGCAGTGTGTGCGAAAAGGCCGAGAGGAAAACCTTAATTGACTGCCTGCGACTCGAAAGCGTCAATGAATTTTTGCCGCAAATGCCTGTGAACAATTTTCCCTGTGGCGGTGCGTGGCAGATCTTGGCTTTGCAGAAAAACAAACTGTCGAGGGCGCTTGTAGCCAGCCAAACGGCTGCTGCAAAAGTCTTGCAAGGCTTGGCTGCTGGATGAGGCCTGATCCCTGAGCACCACAGCTGCCAACACACTTTCTCCCCACTTGGGATGAGGCACCCCCACCACCGCAACCTCTTGAATGTCTGGATGCGACGAGAGCACGTTTTCCACTTCGCTGGGGTAGACATTCTCACCACCGCTGATGATCATATTGCTCTTGCGGTCAATCAGCCAAATGTAGCCATCCGCGTCTCGCTTGGCCATATCGCCCACCGACACCCAAGCGCCCGCAAAGGCTTCAGCGGTTTTTTGCGGTGCTTGCCAATAGCCTTCAAATGCATAAGGCGTGCAGGAAAACAACTCACCCACTTCACCATCGGGGACTTCTTGCCTGTTTTCATCCAGCAATTTGATGGGTCCACTGCCGGCCCACTCACGTCCCACCGAGCCCAATTTAGTGAGTTGGTCTTCGGGGCGAAGCAAAGTCACCCAACCAGCTTCGGTGGAGCCATACAACTCGTACAGGCTGCCGTTTTCAAACAAGGCCATGATGTCGCGCTTTAAACGCTCGCTCGCAGGTGCCGAGGAAATCAATAAGCGCGCCACACTGGCCAAGGCATAGCGAGCTTTGACCTCGGCTGCCAAGCCCAGCACCATGATGTAGTGCGTGGGTACCAATGAAGTGAAAGTGATGTTGTGCTGCGCCAATTTTTTCAGCAGGCCTTCAGGGTGGAAACTGATGCTGTCATCGATGACGACACAGGCGCCTAGATGGATGAAGGTATTGGCGAAGTACAAGGAGTTGGCGTGGCACAAGGGCATCACCAACAAGCCTTTGTCTTGGCGGGTGAAGCCCATTTCCATGGCTGTGGCGTAAGCAATCAGCGTGCTGGCCTCATGACTACGCAATGCGCCCTTGGGTTTACCAGTGGTTCCTGAGGTGTACATCAGCGCACAAACGTCTTGGGGACTGACGTCAGGCCATACTGGGTTGACCCAGTGTGTGTTCACCACCTCTTCATAGGCCAGCCAACCAGATGCTGGTGGTCCACCAAACACCACGCAGGCCTTCAAGGGCAGTTGATGGCGCACTTCTTCAATGAGCGCAAACAGATCATGCCCAGCAATGACCGCTGTGACCTGTGCATCTTGCATGATGTAGAGCAACTCTGGCGCGGTCAGGCGGAAATTCATGGGAACCGCCACCAAACCAGCACGGGCCAATGCCACATACATTTCCATCCACTCTATGCTGTTGTAGGCCAACAAAGCCACGCGCTCACCCGGCTGTAAACCCTTGGCCAGCAAGCCTTGCGCCAAGCCACTGGCTCTGCTGTCCCATTCTTTGAAAGTCAGTGTTCGCTTGGAGTCCAAGGTGCCTGTGGCTTGTGGACGTAAACGCGCATGGCTGCGGACCATGTCAGAGATAGTGAGTGTTCGTCGCAAGGGTAGGTATCCTTCAAAATCTGGCAGGGTTTTCGCGTGTTTCAAGGCATTCAAGTCCACAGTATAGTATTCTGAATTCAGAATACATTCAGCGTTTTCCCTCAATTCTGTCCCCAAAAAGGAAATTTATGCAAGCAGCTTCTGCGGTTGAACAGTCAGTGGCCGATGTGATCGCACGTTTTTTGGTCAGCCAAGGCGTCAAGCGGGTCTATGGTTTGTGCGGCGGCCACATCATGCCTATTTGGATGCGCTTGGACGCCCATGGCATTCGCCTGATTGATGTACGCGATGAACGTGCCGCGGTTTACATGGCCCATGCAGAAGCCGAATTGACAAACGGCTTGGGCGTGGCACTGGTCACTGCGGGCCCAGGTGTGACCAACGCCATCACTGGCATTGCCAATGCGCATGTGGCCCGTGCCAGTGTGTTGGTGCTGTCGGGCACCTCCCCCACAGCGCAAGAAAACCGAGGTGGCTTGCAAGACATCGACCATACCGCCATGGTCAGCTCCATCACGCGCTATGCCCGCACTGTGCGCCACCCTGCCTTGGTATTGCCAGAGTTGAACGAAGCGGTTTCACGTGCTTTGGGACATGGGGCTGACAGCGGGCCTGTCTATTTGGACTTTCCTGTGGACACTTTGCGCAGCGGGGTTGCGAAAGCTCTGCAGATGCCCGAGTTTTTTCTCACACATGTTGCGCCGATCAGCTCCCCCTCACCGCAAAGCGTGAAGGCTGCGGTTGAATTGCTTTGGAATGCCAAACGACCCTTGTTCATCTCCGGCAGAGGCGCTCGCAAGGCCGGTCCTGCTTTGCAACAACTGCTTAGCCTGTTGGGGGCGGTCTATTTGGACACCGGTGAAAGCAAAGGCTTGGTGCCTGAGGACCACCCCAGTGTGGTGGCAGCCATGCGCGGCCAAGTCATGGGGCAAGCTGATGTGGTCATCACGCTGGGCCGAAAGTTGGATTTCCAATTGGCTTATGGCTCGCCAGCCGTGTTTGGGGACGCCCAGTTTTTGCGTCTTGCAGACAATGCGGCAGAACTTCGTGACAACCGGCGCGGAGCGGTGGAGTTGTTGGCCGATGTGAACCAATCCTTGCTGGCCATCATCGAGGCAGGCAAAGGCCGTCAAGCGGCCACTGACAAAGCTTGGGCGGCAGGCTTGCGAGAACAGCATTTGGCACGTGCCGACAAATTGCAGCAAAGCATGCGCCAAGCGCCTGCAGGCTCTGACGGCTTGATGCACCCCAACCGCTTGTTGTCTGCACTGCGCGACGCTTTGCCAGCCAACAGCGTGGTGGTGGCCGATGGCGGGGACTTTTTGTCCTTCACCCGCGTGGGCTTGCCAGCCTCCACCTACCTTGACCCTGGCTCCTTGGGCTGCATAGGCGTAGGTACGCCATTTGGGGTGGCAGCCAGTTTGGTGCATCCCGACAAAACCGTGGTGGTCGCCACAGGAGACGGTGCATTTGGCTTTAATGCGATGGAAATAGACTCCGCGGTGCGCCACCAAGCGCCTGTGTTGATTGTGGTGGCGAATAACGGTTCTTGGGCAATTGAAGTCCGCGATCAGCAAGAAACCCACGGCAAAGTGGTGGGCACCCGCCTGCAGTTTTCAGACTACGCTGGCATGGCCAAGAGCTTTGGCATGCATGCCCAACGGGTGGAGCGGGAAGAAGACTTGGCGCAAGCCATTCAAGTCGCTATGCAAAACCGCCCCGCCCTGCTGGATGTGCTGGTGACGCCTGAGGCCGCCTCATCTGACGCAAAATCGGGTTTGGCATGGGTGCCGGATTTGCAGGCACTCGCTGCGTGGGATGATGCGGAACGTCAATGGCGCGAAAAGCAATCCTCTGAAAAGTGACCAGAACAACAGGTGTCTTGTGAAAATTTTGTCCGTCCAACCCAACCTTGTCGAACAAGTGCATGAAGCCATTTTGTTAGAGATTTCCTCTGGCAAATTGGCGCCAGGCTCGCGCATCATTCAAGAACAAATTGCCAGCGAACTGGGCGTTTCACGCCAACCCGTGCAACAAGCCTTGCTGCTGCTGCGCAACCAAGGGGTGTTAAGCGATGCACCGGGGCGGGGACTGATCGTGGCGCCTCTGGACCCTGACCATATTCGACACATGTACGACGTACGTGCGGTGATTGAAGGCTTGGCTTTCAGAAAAGCCGCACTGAACAACGCAGAACTTGCCAAACGAGATGGCCCTGCTTTCATCACCAAAGGTCGACAAGCGGCGCAAACGGGATCGGTCAGTGAATTGATAGCAGCAGACATGGCGTTCCACCACTTTGTGTACTCCCTGTCAGAGAACCTGTTGGTGGCACCCGCGATGGATACGCATTGGACCTATACCCAGCGGGTTATGGGAGAGGTGCTGATGATGGATGAAAAACCCAGAGACATTTGGGAACAGCACGAGGCATTGCTGCAGTTCATCATCACTGGTGACGGTGAAGCCGCAGAAGCCTATGCACGAGAACACATCTTGGCGGCAGCCGACTTCATCATCGCACGCATTTCAGCGCCTTAAGCGCTTACCAGCTGTTGCGCAGTTCGCGCAGTTTTTGAAACACGGTCTGCTTGTCCGGTTGCTCGGGCAAATCGGGAAAGCTTTTTCGCAACTCGGCCACCACCTGCTGGCTGCCCAAGCGAAAAAACGTATTCACCTCTTGCTCCACGCTGAGCGTGGACACGAATGCGTGGTTCACATCTTGGCCGCTCACTTGTGTCAGCAATGCTTGAGCGGCGGCGTTACCGGGTTCGCGGTTCAAGGTGAAGCGCAAATTGTTTTCAATGTAGTCATGGCCTGGGTAAATCAGGGTGTTGCTGGGTAAGCGGCTCAGTTGCTCGTCAAAAGTTTGAAACAGTGCCTGCACATTGCCACCGTTGTGGCAATTGCCCGCACCCGCATTGAACAAGGTGTCGCCTGAGAACAAAGCGGGTTGATCCGTATGCGCACGCAAGCAAATATGGCAATAGGTGTGGCCGGGGGTGTCCAAGGCTTGCAGCTCCACCGTTTTGCCCACCTTGATGATGTCACCCGCCAACAAGCCGCGAAACACGCCAGGAATAGCCCCTGCCGCTTTGGCGTGTGCCAGCACTTTGGCACCGGTGGCGTCCACCACCGCTTGGTTGCCGCCAATATGGTCGTGGTGCTCATGGGTGTTGAGTATTTGGGTGATGCTCCAACCCTCGTCTTTGGCTACTTTCAAGCATTGGGCGCTGTCCAAAGGGTCTATGGCCAAGGACTCGCCGGTTTGCGGGCAGGCAACAAGGTAGTTGAAGTTACGGTAGGCGTTGGCAGTCCAAATTTGTTTGACCAGCATGGCAAAGACCTTGGTTGGGGCGGTGTAAGCCAGTGTAAATGGAGTTGTTCTAAACTGAAATCACCCTGTGACTGATTTAGCGAGGAAACGATGAAGCAATTATGGTTGATCTTGGTTTTGTCCATGCATTCTTTGGCATTCGCCCACTGCCCCGGCCCCGTCCCTTGTGAAATGAAATACGTGGACAACGCTTTTGGCAAGACCACCAAAACCGGCGCTGAGCTTGAAAAAGCCAAGGCCATGCGCGAAGAGGGCGAACGTCTCTTCAAAGAAGGCAAAGAAGACGAAGCTTTGAAGATTTTGAAAGAAGCGAAAAAGCTTTTGCT
>RFMX01000131.1 GCA_009927495.1 Betaproteobacteria bacterium | reverse complement strand
CTTGGCCATACAGATACCCAAGGAATCTTTGTGATTCGCGTGCTGTTGATTGATGACCATCCGGTTGTCCGAACAGGTTACAAGCGTTTGTTGTTGCAAGAGCCTGGCCTTGAGGTGGTTGCTGAGGCTGCCAACGCTGATGAGGGCTATCAAGCATTTCAAGTTCATTTGCCCGATGTCACTGTCACCGATGTCTCCATGCCAGGCGCGGGAGGCTTGTCTTTGCTTCAAAAGATTTTGCAAAGGCAAGCCGATGCCAAAGTATTGGTGTGCAGCATGTACGACTCCCCCCAGCTGGTGCAGCGGGCATTAGACAGTGGCGCACGGGGGTTCGTGTCGAAAAATGCCGAACCCGAGGAGTTGGTGCGGGCGGTACAAGCGGTTTACATCGGGCAGCAATACCTGAGTCATGGTTTGCATACAGAAATTTCTAGCGGTGAATTTGCACTGGAATCCCAACGTATCGCTTCGCTATCTACCCGCGAATATGAGATTTTTCGCCTATTGGCCTTGGGTCACACCATTGCAGAATGTGCTGATGTCTTGTTCATCAGTCAAAAACCGTATCTAACAACCAAACCCAAATCAAAGAAAAACTGCACTTGGAAACCATGACGGCGCTGGTGCATTTAGCCCAGCGCCATGAGGTCATTGAGATTGGCCATCCATCCTAAGGAAAGCTAATTGAATGCTTTATTTGGTTTTCGGTTTATCAAACATATACCGAGCTCCGACATAGATGGTTCGAGGTGCGCCAGGTGAGTACATCATGCCGCCTACACAAGCCCCCTCATGTGTAGTGGGGTTCCAGTTAACACCATCGCAACCACCATTGTTGTAGCCGCCATCTGCGCGAAATGCTGCGGGGCCTAATTGACCTGATGTGTAGTATTTGCGGTTGAACAGGTTGGTGATATTGCTGAAGTAGGTTAACTGAGGTGTTTCTTGGTAAGTGCCCACCCAGTTGAAAACGGTGTAGGCAGGTACTTTGCCTGAACCGTAACTGGTAATACCGCTTTCGTTTTCTACGCCATATTGGTGCTTGTTATTTTCATTGCCACGGGCGTAACTGCTGCCAACAGAAATCAGTTGCAAACCGCTGTTGTACTTGGGCGTGAATTGGTAACTCGCTTGAAGTTTTAAAAGCTGTTTAGGAATCAAAGGAATTTGGTTGCCCGCTTTGATATGAATAATGCCGCCTTCAGCTTCGCTGTTGTAGGGACTGCCAACCTCTTCATCAGTTTCATAAGTGGCTTTTAAATACGTGTAGTTAGCTGCATAAGACAACTTACCCCAAGATTTGTTGGCGCCCAACTCCGCGCCAACCCGTTTGGTTTTCCCAAAGTTCTTGAAATAGCCCGTAGAACTTGAGTTAGCTACAAACAAAATATCGTCGGAATTTCTAGAATGAAACAAACCCGTATTCCAATTCAATTGAGAATCTGTTTTGCCTCTGGCGCCCAGTTCAAAAGACTTGGCAATGACTTGCTTTAAGGGTGGGTCACCCGCCATGGAGTTGGGGAGGCGGCAGCCGAAATCAGGGTCAGCACAACCGAGTTCAATCGAAGTAGGTGCACGGCTATTTTCGCTGTAGCTGACATAGGGGTTAAAGCCTTGATGCGGGGTGAACGACAAACCAATGGCTGGGTTGATACGGTGGAAACTATGGCTGGCTGTCAAGGTATTGTTGGTACCCGGCCATCTGCCTGTAGAGAGACCTGTGACACACCAAGCAGGTCT
>RFMX01000377.1 GCA_009927495.1 Betaproteobacteria bacterium | reverse complement strand
GGCAGTCGACAAGGTGTTGCTGCCAAAAACGCTGAAATTGGTGGTGCCTGAATCTAAATGGACTTGTTGACTGAATGCACCCTCTGAGGTTTGTGTGCCATCTGCAAAGGCATTAACCGTTGTCAGTGACCGATCGGCATTCAAATAACCAAACTGGGCATTTTGTCCGAATTGGGTTTGACTTTTGTCGTAAGAAGAACCTACCACCAAGGTGTTGCTTCCCCAGGCGACATCGCTCAAAAAATTCAGCTGACCCGACAGACCCAAAGTATTTTGGCTGGTTCGAGTGGTGTTGAAAAATACCTGTGCATTTTTCATTGGGCTCATCATTTGAATTTGCATTTGTTACACACCCAGCGGAGGGGAAAAAGCCAGTAGAACTGTATCTGCTGTTCGTGTTTGAAGTGGTTCTCGTATAGGTTCCACCTCTGGCTGCACTTAGACCCTTAAGCGTTGAAACTTGCGCTTGCGTGTACCTGCCTACGCCTGATTCACCTGAGGAGTAAATGCCTTGGCCAAATGACTCTTCATTGATATCTGCATTGGAGGTCAGCGAAAAAGAATTGCGGTAGTAAGCATTGCCAGTCAGGAACATGGCGTTATTCAAAACATGCTTGCCTTCCAAATTCAAAAAGTGGTTGCTGTTGTTGGTGATGTCTTCTTTGGTGAAAACGCTTCTACGGTCACTTTGCAATAAATTCTCTTGCTGAAAACCGCCGCCCATTAATTTTCCGCCCGAGTAGGCATAGGTGAATTTCAGGTCGGTATCTTTGTTTTTCCAACCAAACTTGCTAAACAGCTGGTTGACGTCAGACTTGGAAGCTGTTCGCCAACCGTCCTCGGTAAATTTACTTCCCAATACGTAGTAGCTGATGCCACCCTCGGTAACCCCGCCTTTTTGAATTTCAGTTGAAATTCGGTTGTACATTCCCAAAGAGACCTCTGCATCAGTGCCAGGGTTGGTCAAGCCGTCTTTGGTTTGAATTGAGAGGGCCCCACCTAAGGTGTTCAAACCAAACAAAGGGTTTGAACCCGGCATCAAACTTATGCCTTGGATAGCTGATTTAGGTACCAAATCCCAGCTGACTGCGTCCCCAAAGGGTTGGTTCATGCGAACACCATCCACATACACGGACAAACCTTGTGGAGTGCCTAGCAAAGGGGAAGCGGTGTAGCCTCGGTAATTGATGTCAACTTGGAAAGGGTTGCCTGAGTTGTCGTTAACATGAACGCTGCCAAAATTTTTGTTTAAAAAATCCGCCAAATTGATGGCTTGGCTTTGTTCAATGTCCTTGGCATTCGCAGATTGGACATTTGTAGGGATTTCATCTTTGGGCTGTCCCAAACCTGGTAGTGGCGAGGTGTTAACCACTTGCACCTCTTTAAGGCTGTTGGCTGCCTCTGGGGTGTTTTGGGCATGGGCTTGAATGGCCAAGGTGCTGGACACCACCAAGCAAAACATGGGGTTTTGCAAAGATTTATGGATCAACATGGGGTGCTTCTTCAAAAAATTGACATATTTCCCACTTTAGGTGCTACTTAAGAATGCACCTAGGGAAAAAGTCCTGCGACAACAAATCGGCTTTGAACCTAAACAGCCGGTTAAATAAGTTGTTTCAAAACGAGAATTTGAGAGACCCTACAAGGGGTTTCCCTAGGGTATGAGAAAAGATTCATTAGTAATATGTCTGCTGTCCGCATCCCTCAACCAAGGAAGTATTTATGAGCCTTCAACTTCAAGTCAACGGTAAAACCGTTAATTCCAACTCCGACGCAGACACCCCTCTGCTGTGGGTTCTTCGCGATGAACTCGGCATGACCGGAACCAAATTTGGTTGCGGCGCAGGCCTGTGCGGCGCATGTACCGTGCATGTCAACGGCGAAGCCGTTCGTTCTTGCCAAACCCAAATCGGCACTGCTGCTGGCACAAAAGTCAGCACCGTCGAAAGCCTTGGCGCTACTGGCAGCCACGCCCTGCAAAAAGCATGGGTCAAACACCAAGTTCCCCAGTGCGGCTACTGCCAATCTGGCCAGCTCATGAGCGCTGCTGCACTTCTCAGCAAAAACAAAAATCCCAGCGATGCAGACATTGATGCCGCCATGGCTGGCAACATCTGCCGTTGCGGTACTTACACACGTATCCGTGCTGCTGTGAAAGATGCTGCATCCATGATGCGCAAAGCCTAATTCAAAGGAAATAAACCATGATGAGCACACAAACCAATCGTCGCGACTTCCTTAAAACCACCACCGTCACCACCTCCGGCTTAGTCTTGGGCGTGGTGTTGCCTGGCACAGTCGCTGAAACCATGGCCGCTGGCACATTGCACACCCCCAATGCATGGGTGCACATTGCTGACGACAACACCATCACTCTTATCTCTGCACGTTCCGAAATGGGCCAAGGTGTTTACACCTCCATGCCTATGTTGATCGCTGAAGAGTTGAACATCGACGTGACTAAAATCAACGTGGCTGCCGGCGCACCTAACGCCGTATACGTCAACGCTTTGTTGGGCGCCATGATCACTGGTGGTTCCACATCCGTTCGTGAAGGCTACGAAAAACTGCGTATCGCTGGCGCTCAAGTCCGCGAAATGTTGGTTGGCGCAGCTGCTGCTGAGTGGGGCGTTCCCGCCAGTGCAGTCAAAGCTGTCAACGGCACCTTGATTGGCCCCGGCGGCAAGAAAGCCACCTACGGTCAAATGGCTGAAGCTGCCTCCAAGCAGCCCGTTCCTGAAAAACCCACCATCAAAGCTGCCAAAGACTTCCAAGTGGTTGGTAAGCGCATTCCCCGTACCGACGTTCCTGCCAAAGTCAACGGCACAGCCGAATTTGGTATTGACGTTAAATTGCCCGGCATGGTTTACGCCAGCTTGGAGCAATGCCCCGTCATCGGCGGTAAAGTTGCAAGCGTTGACAGCGCAGCCGCCAAGGCCATGCCTGGTGTGGTTGATGTGGTTGAAATCCCTGATGGCGTTGCTGTTGTGGCCACCACTTACTGGCAAGCTGTCAAAGCTCGCAAAGCTTTGAAAGTCACATGGGACAACGGTGCTGGCGCTTCTTTGTCTACCGCTTCCATGTTGGCCGGCCACGTAGAAGCTGCTGCTAAGGGCAAAGTTCTGCCTATCCAGCCCGCCAAAGGTGATGCTTCAGGTGCTATCGCTGGTGCC
>RFMX01000426.1 GCA_009927495.1 Betaproteobacteria bacterium | reverse complement strand
GGCTCTGAAGCAAGCCATCACCATCGAAGGCGGCGTCATTCAGCAAACCAACTTCAACACCTACGCCATGGTTCGTACCAACGAATCACCCTTGGTTGACATCGTGTTGGTGAAGAGCTCAGAGAAGCCCGGCGGTATTGGTGAGCCTGTCACCGCTACCATCGTTCCAGCTCTGGCCAACGCTGTTGCCAAACTGACTGGCAAGCGTGTTCGCAACCTGCCTATCACAGGCAAAGCGATCCAAGAAGCTTAAATCCTCCCCTGATCTGCCCAACAGCTTTTGCGGTTGGGTGGTTCAGAAAGATCAACCTTCTAAAGAGCGGCTAACCCCGCTCTTTTTTTTCGTCTTAAAAAAGGAGTCTCAATATGTCTAAACCAGTGATTGGGTTTATCGGTGTGGGTTTCATGGGTGCCGGCATGGCCAAAAACTTGGTGACCAAGGGCTACCCCTTGGTCATCATGGGTAACAAAAACCGTGAACCCTTAGAGCGCTTGAAAGCCTTGGGTGCCACAGAAGCGGCTTCTGCCAAAGAGTTGGCACAGCAGTGCGACATGGTTCACCTCTGCGTGACAGGCTCTCCTCAGGTTGAGTCTTTGATGAATGGACCCCAGGGTATTTTTGCAAGTGGCAAAAAGGGGCTCATCGTGATCGATTGCTCAACATCCAACCCTGTTTCAACCAAGCAACTCGCTGTTGCTGCCCAAGCACAGGGTATGCACTTTATCGATGCACCGCTGGGCCGAACACCCGTTGAAGCAGAAGCCGGAACCTTGGACGCCATGGTGGGAGCGGACGACGCTGTGTTTGCCAAGGTGAAACCCGTCATTGAATGTTGGGCAGCCAATATCGTGCATTTAGGTCCTGTGGGCTTGGGCCACACCATGAAGTTGGTGAACAACTTTTTGGCCATGGGCTATGCCGCTTTGTTCTCAGAGGCCTTGTCTATTGCCCGCAAATCAGGTTTGAGCAAAGAGCAGTTTCATGCAGTGATTGGCTCAGGCCGTATGCGCAGCCCTTTTTACGATACCTTCATGAAGTGGACCATGGACGGTGACCGTCATGCCCACAAGTTCACCATCAGCAACGCCCACAAGGATATGCGCTACATGGCAAGCTTGGCCAACGAAATTGGCGCACTTGCCCCCATTCAGGCCATGGTGAAAAACTCTTTTGCTGCCATGGAAGCGCAGGGTGAGGGGCAGTTGTTTGTGCCCATGCTGGCAGACTTTGTTGCCGAGCAAAACGGACTCATTCCTTCACACAAGCGATAGATGAAAAAAAAACCACCTCAAAAATCGAGGTGGTTTAAAAACAGTTTGTGAATTTATTTCTTTTGGACAGTCGCCAAGAAATCTATCAAGCTTTTGATTTCTTCATCGGGAATGATGCCACTCCAAGTGGGCATGCCTAAGTCAGGGCGCCCTTTGGTGATGGTGGTGAAAGCCACGTCTTTCCAGTCATCCTTGTAGCGAATCATGAGTTTGCGTAAATCACGTTCCTGGACTGGAGATGCTCCATTGGCGCCATGGCAGTGTGAACATTTGTTGTTAAACATAGACTTGGCTTCATCAGGGCTAAGGCTCGCGGTGGCAACTAACCACTCTGTTCTTTGCGGCTCTTTCATGCCCACACGCACAAAGCCAGATTTGGCTGGAAACTTTTGTGCAGTTACGGTGCTTAAAGAATTCAGAGGTGTCTTGGTGGTGAGCACCAAATCGATGGGTGCCTGTGTGGGAAAACCATATTTCACGACCAATTTGCTAATTTCAGGTTGCAAATCTTGCAAAGCTTGGTTGATCTGGTCCTTGAGGCCAGGCTTGGACTTGGAAACAGCCACAGCCACTTGGCCAGTCAGGCTGTCACCTCGTACAGGCAAAACTTGCCAACGGCTGTTAAAAAGCCTGAGGTTGTCAAAGCCAGCGCTGGGACCCCACATCAAGGCCAAATCCACTTCGCCTTTGTTGAGGGCTTCAAAGAGTTGCTCATGGGTACGGAAGGTGTTCCATGTATAGCCTTCACGCGTAGCCAACATAATTTGCGGGGGAGAACCAAACATCACGCCCACACGTTTGCCTTTGAGATCAGCCAAACCGGTAAAGGTTTGACCTGCAGGCGCAACGATGGCGTAACTAAGGTCAAGGAAAGCATTGCTTTTATCAACACCTTTGACACGGTATGAAGCGTCAGCAGGCAAAGCAAAGTAAGCGTCACAACCTTCCATGGTGTTGCGCAATGCGCGACGTTGGTTGAACGACAACCACCATACATAATCCACCGTGGTGCCCAATTGTTTACCCACCATTTCAGCCAAATCAATGTACAAACCTTTATCGGGTCCTTCAGACTTGCTAAAGGGCAGGTTGTCAGGGTCAGAGCACACGCGCAAAGGTTCAGCAGCAAATGCCGAAGAAGCCATCGCTGCCATCACTAATGCAACCGTTGTCAGTCGCGAGCGTGTGGAACTGAAACTCAGCTTGAACATGAAAATCTCCGTAAAAAAGTTGATACTTTGAAAAAGCTGTCGCGGAAACAACGCTTTAAAAGTAAACCCTGTTTAGAAACAGACACCGCCCCGAAGGGCGGCGTCTAGATCACAGTTTCGATCAGTTCAAAGCAAACACAAACAAGGTGCCGCCTTCAGGGCTGGCAGCAACCATTTTTTCACCCAAAGCGCCCAAGAAGGCGGGGATGGATTGTGTACGGCCTGACACCACGGCGATGTACTGCTTGCCGTCCAAGGTGTAGGAGATAGGCGCAGCAGAAATGCCGGAACCTGTAGCGAACTTCCACAGTTCTTTACCGGTTTTAGCGTCGTATGCACGGAAGTGGCCTTTGAGGTCACCAGCGAAGACCAGACCGGTTTTGGTGGTCATGGTGCCGCCTGCCCAAGGCAGTTCGTCTTTGTTGAACCAAACTTCTTTTTGTGCAACGGGGTCCCAGCTTTCAAACCACCGCCGTGGCCGCCTGGGCCCACTTTACCGAGGTCAAAGTTCACGCCCAAATAGAACTGGCCGCGCTTGTACTCTTCTTGAACGCCTTCAAGGTCCATACACAGGTTAAGTGTGGGGATGTAGACCAAGCCGGTGTTGGGGTTGTAGGACATGGGCATCCAGTTTTTGCCGCCCAGCAAGTTGGGGCAAATGTCTTTGGCCCATTTTTTCAACTGAGGACGCTTGACGTTACCAGCTGTTTCGATGGGTGAACCTGTTTTCAGGTCAACGCCAGTGGCCCAGTTAACACCATTCACGAACTGCTTGGCAGAGATCAACTTGCCATTGGCACGGTCGATCACGTAGAAGAAGCCGTTGCGGTTAGCTTGCATGATGACGGGCACTTTTTTGCCGTCAACAGGCAGGTCAGCAAACACGAGTTCGTTCACGCCGTCATAGTCCCATGCGTCATGGGGTGTGAATTGGTAGTGCCAAACGATGTTGCCGGTGTCAGGGTTCAAAGCAACCACTGAAGCGGTGTACAAGTTGGAGAACTTGCCGATATCAGAGGAGTCATTGCCACGAACAGAGGCGGACCAGGGAGAAGGATTGCTAGTGCCGTAATAAACCAAGTTCAACTTGGGATCGTAGGAACCGACGTTCCAAGCAGCGCCGCCGCCTGTTTTGCCAGAGTCACCCTTCCAGGTGTCAGCATGTTTTTCGTTGCCCATTGGCACGGTGTGGGTACGCCACACTTCTTTACCAGTACCTTGGTCAAAGGCAACCAAAGCGCCACGAACGCCATACTCGCCGCCACCGAAGCCGGTGATGATCAAGTTTTTAGCAACGGTGGGGGGGGATGTGATGACGGAACCTGCGGTGTAGTCAACCACTTTGGATGTCCACAACTCTTTACCAGTTTTGGAGTCCAGGGCAGTAACTTGTGCGTCAAGGCGGCCAATGAAGATTTTGCCATCGTTGTATGCCACGCCGCGGCTGTTCACATCACAGCAAGCGTATTGGTCAATCGCTTTGGGCATCTCGGGAGAATATTTCCACTTAACTTCACCCGTTTTTGCATTCAC
>RFMX01000238.1 GCA_009927495.1 Betaproteobacteria bacterium | reverse complement strand
TTTTCACCTAATCGACCTTTGCATTCCCCCTTAACTCCCACCTAGATATTTTCTGTAGTCGCCTCAGTTATCATGCGCCCTCTTCTCATAAGGCAATTTCAATTGAAGTCTTTTTTCCAGAGCCTAAAAAATAAAAACCCTCAATGGGAAGTTGAGCCATTGTGGTTTGAGTGGTTGGTCTTGGTCGGTTTGTTTATCTTTGCCACTTGGTTGTTGGGCATTCAAGGTGTTTGGCATTTGCTGCTGACTTCAGACCCCACCGGCATCACGCTGGTCATCATCATTGTTTTCAGTGTCGCTACTTTATGGTGTGGTGTGCGGTCGCGTGAATTGGCACACCAAAGAGATTTGCTGTCCTTGGCAAGCGCTTCCGGTGTGGAGTTCATGGTGCAAGCCGAGGGCTGGGCTGGCGAATACTGGAATGCTTTGGCATTAAACCCCCAAGACAGTGGCGCTCCTCTGGACTTATTGATGGAGCACACCCATGGCTCACACTCCACCGCTTGGTGGGTCAATGGTGTTCAACTGAAGTTGGGCTTGCTTGGCAAAGTGATTGGTTTTTCAGTGCTGGCCATGCAAATTGGTCAAATTCAAAGCTTTGATCCTTCGCAAGCGCAAGACCTACTGCGCAACCTGACCTCTGGTTTGGGCGTGGCGCTGCTGACCACCATGGTGGGCTTGGTTGGCAATATCTTGCTGGGCTTGCAACTCACCCGCATGGACCGCTTTGCCGATGATTTGGTGGCGCAGGCTCAGCGCCACGGCATGCGCATACCGCGCTAAGAACAGCAGTTTTTATGCGCAAGCTCCGACACTCTCGCGAACCCGAGGTCGACCCTTTCTACGACATGTTGTTCAACATGCTCATCGCGTTTGTGTTTTGCTTCATCATTGCGTTATTGGCCATGAACCCCAAGGCTTTGAAGTCGGGCGACATTCCGGCCAAAGCCGAATTCATCATCACGTTGTCGTGGCCAGACTTGAACCCCAATGATTTGGATTTATGGGTCCAAGGCCCCTCAGGAGAAAGCGTTTGGTTTCGCAACCGCGAGGCGGACCTGATGCACCTAGACCGCGACGACCGAGGTAACTCCAACAACACCATCATGATCAATGGGAATAAAGTGATCAATCCTTTGCGCCAAGAGGTGGTGACGATTCGCAGCATCGTGCCGGGCGAATACGTGGTCAATGCCCACTACTATGAAACCAAAGAAATTGACCGCAATGATCCCCAAACCGGCCAGCCGGTTGAAGCCACTTTGTCGGTCATCAAGGTCAACCCCAAAGCCGAGGTTGTTTACTATGGTCAAGCCACGCTGGAGAGCCGTGGCAAAGAGGTCACCATCACTCGCTTTACAGTCACACCCAATGGTGGGGTCGACAATATCAACACCATCCCCAAAATTCTTGTGAAGTCCTTTTAATATGTCACTTACCTTTATTCTTGTCTTCGTTATTTTTGCTTTTTTACTGGCATTGGCCTTGGTTTATTCGCACTGGCCACGTTGGCTCAAAGGCTTGCTGGCGATTGGCGTAACAGGGTTTTATTTCTTTGGTTTTGCCAGTGTGCATTCCTTATTGGGTTTGCCCAGCACAGACGCTTTACCCCCTCGCTTTGTGATGATTGCAGCCATTGTGGATGAGCCGCGCGGCAAATTCCCAGGCGCTTTGTACATGTGGGTCACACCCATCGAAGAAGGCAAAAGCGTGATGCACCCGCGTGCCTACCAACTTCCCTACACCCGCGTCCTCCATGAGCAAATTGCCGATGGCATGAAAAAAGGTCGTGAAGGTGTGCCTCAAATGGGCACCGCTGAGGCCAAAGCTGGTAACGGCAAAGGTCCTAGCTGGCTCAACCCTGGGACCGATGAACAAGAGGTGAAGATTTTAGATTTGCCCACACCCCAAGTGCCTGAGAAATAACCATGCGCTGCTTCATTCTTGCTGCTTGCAGCCTGCTTTTTCTCACGGCTTGTGACAAGCCTGCCAATGACAACCCCTTGTTTCCACTGGGTGCAGGCAAGCGTTGGACCTATGAAATTGAAACGGTGTACGACAACCCCGAGGGCAAAACAGTCAAGCAAAAAATGGAATTCCATAACTTGGGCAGCGCTTCTTTGGCTGATGGCTCTACCGCTTGGCTTAGGCGCAGCAGCAATGGCCACGAATACTGGTTTCAAATCACTGACAAGGGCGTAGGTCGAGTCGCCATGAAGTCACCGCTGCAAGAGCAAGCGGTGATGGATGAAGATCCCCGGCAAGTTCTACCCACCACCCTGACAGTGGGTGCCCAATGGAAGCACAACACCCTGCCTTATTTTTTACGCCGACGCAATGAAACGCCTGCAGAATTTCGCTATGTCGATAAATTCAAAAGTGTACCTATGACTTATGTTGTTGCGGCCAAAGATGTCTCTCTGGACACGCCAGCAGGTCGCTTTGAGCAATGTGTTCGTGTTGACGGGCAAATGGAGTTGATACTCTGGCATGAAGATACCCGTACCTACAAACCAACCCCTTTGCTGACCAGAGAGTGGTATTGCCCGGGGGTGGGCTTGGCGCAGTTCGAACGCGATGAACCCACCACAGCCCAATTTTTCCAGGGCGGGCATTTGCGTATGCGATTGCTCGATTTCACCCCTTAGCTTAGCCAAAACTTACTAATAACTTTGAGGGAACTTACATATGTATGTCAGGTGTGTTTCTTTTTGAGAAATTCCTTGGGTCGAATACCCCAACTAGGGTTTCTGCTAGGGCAGGTCTTATATAGGTCTAGCAAAATGCTGGGGTTAGTGTTTTTTTCCCGTTGTTCTTTATTTAACCCTGAAGGAACCTGTATGAAACTGTTAGTGAAATCAGTCGCGTTGGCTGCCGCCTTGGGCGCAGCAACGCTGGCCAGCGCACAAAGCTGGCCCACCTATGGTGGTGACACCGGCAACACACGTTACAGCGAAGGTACACAAGTTACC
>RFMX01000065.1 GCA_009927495.1 Betaproteobacteria bacterium | reverse complement strand
GCAGTGTCTTCATACACTGCCACCTTTTGTTTGTTTCCTCAGGGTTTATTATGAAATTGCGCAACACATTTTGTTCATCCGTTACCCGTACCTTGACGATGTCAGGTTTTTTTCTTGGTGCCAGTGTGTCGGGCGCGCAAACTTTGGAAGAAGTCAAAGTACAGGGTGGGCGCATAGAGCAGCAGCAATTTGACACACCTGCTTCAGTGCAAGTGATTGACGAGGCCACCATCAGAAGCTCTGGTGCCCAAGTCAATTTGTCTGACACTTTGGGTCGTGTACCTGGTGTGGTTTCTCTTAACCGCAACAATTACGCGCAAGATGTGCAAATTTCCATTCGAGGTTTCGGTGCAAGAGCCCCGTTTGGTCTGCGCGGTATTCGGCTCATCACAGATGGCATACCCGCCACCATTCCTGATGGACAAGGACAAGCCTCTACCGTCAGTTTGACTTCTGCTTCGCGCATCGAAGTTTTGACAGGTCCTTTGGCGCAGCTTTACGGCAATTCTTCTGGGGGCGTGATTCAAACTTATACACGAGAAGCGGGTGCGACACCTGAAGCCAGTACGCAAATCTTTGCAGGCTCGTATGGTTTGACGCGAACCAATTTCCAGGCAACTGGTCGCGCGGGTACGTTGGGCATTGTGGCGGACTACAGTAACTTTGGCATTGAAGGTTACCGCGTCAACAGTGCTGCACAACGCAAGCAACTCAACACCGTCATGACGTGGGATGTCAAAGAAGACACCAAGGCTCGCTTCATCATGAATTCTTTTGACATGCCTTATGCCAAAGATCCTTTGGGATTAACCGCTACTGAGTTCAATCGTGATGCAGCATTGGCTGGCTCAGGTGCAGAGAGATTTTTAACAAGAAAAGCGGTTGCGCAAAAC
The DNA here is from genome assembly GCA_009927495.1 of Betaproteobacteria bacterium. Classification (GTDB taxonomy): domain Bacteria; phylum Pseudomonadota; class Gammaproteobacteria; order Burkholderiales; family Burkholderiaceae_C; genus Limnohabitans. The sequence continues at coordinate 1,450 of RFMX01000065.1, read as the reverse complement.
CAATTAGGCTCAGTTCTAGAGCATAAAGTCGATAAAGATTTAGATTTGATGGCGCGGGTTTACACCGGTGACAGACAAAACCTGCAGCACCAAGTGGGAACTCTCACATCCGGAGTTTGGTCAGCCACTGGTGCATGGACAGGATTAAACAGAAATTTTTATGGTACTGGCTTACAAGCGAAAGGAAGGCGTTCATTTGCTGATGGAACTGGCATCGATTGGGTTTTTGGCTTGGACTATGACTCGTCCAAAGAATTAAGAAGAGGCGGTACCACGCTCAACGGCCAACAGACTGCAGCCATCAACGACACCCGCAATGAATTGAATAAGGCTGTTAACCGTGATTTTTTTGCCCAACTGAATTGGCACTTTGAAGAAAAATGGACCTTTACGACAGGCGCTCGCAACAGCAAAGTAATTTTGAGCAGCAAAGACAACTACATTACAAAATCAAGTCCTGACGGATCTGGCGAAGTCACTTATAAAGCCACTTCACCTGTCGTTGGTTTGACATTTCATGCCAATGACGCATTGAATTTATACGTCAACATGGGCAATGGTTTTGAAACACCAACGCTTTCCGAGGTTGCATACTCCACTTCGGGGGCAGCTGGCACAACGCTCGTAGAAACATTCAATAAAAGCGTCTTGGCCTCCAAAAGTCATCATCAAGAAGCTGGCTTGAAATGGAAGCCCAGCAGCTCGACTCAGTTAGATGCTGCTATCTTTCATATTTACACAGACAATGAAATTACCACCAAGCTTTCCAGCAGCGGGAAAACCGTTTTTCAAAATGCATCTAAAACCAACAGAGATGGCCTAGAGTTTTCATTACGTCAAGCTATCAATCCTCATTGGCGCACCCAAGTTGCCTTTACTTGGATGGCGGTGACTTATGAGCAACGTTTTAGAACTTCGTCTACATCTTCCTATGTGAATGTTGGCAATGCTCTGCCTGCCATTCCCCAGCGCCAATTTTTTGGCAACGTCACTTGGACGCAAAACGAACAGTCCACCAAGGCGGGAAGCTTTACGCCTGGCACGGAGTTGGCAGCCGATTTGGTGGGCAGAAGCAAAATTTTTGCTAACGACTTGAATACTGAACAAGCCTCTGGTTACAGCATGGTCAATATTCGAGCACAGCAGAAATACAAATGGGGACCTTTCAACACCACCACCTATGCCGGTATCGACAATTTATTTGAACGTAAAGCCGTGGGTTCTGTGATCGTTAACCAAGCCAGTTCTCAGTTCTTCGAACCTGCAATGCCCCTGACTGCTTTATTGGGTATTCAGGCGACCATGCCATTCTGACTAAGATAGCTGCTTTGCTGCAATGCTTGCAAGGCTGGTTTTTCTTTGAAGGAATGTCATGAAACATTTTGTTTTGTCTATCGTTTGTGTCGCCACATTGAGTGCTTCTTTTGGGGCATCAGCCCAATCCCGTGCG